>JAKONL010000272.1 GCA_022701965.1 Burkholderiaceae bacterium
TGCGCCTGGGTGCCCTCGGCATCAAGATCATGTCGTCGGGCCGTCTCAACGGTATCGAGATCGCACGCTGCGAGTGGTACCGCGAAGGCCGCGTGCCGCTTCACACCCTGCGCGCCGACATCGACTACGGCACCTCGGAAGCCAAGACCACCTACGGCGTCATCGGCGTCAAGGTCTGGGTCTACAAGGGCGACACGCTGGGCCGCAACGACCTGCCGGCCGTCGAGACGCCGCGTCCGGACGACGAGCGTCGTCCGCGTGGCCCGCGCCGCGACGGCCGCCCGGGTGGTGATCGTTCAGGTGGCGATCGTCGTGGTCCCAGTTCCGGCCCGCGTGCCGGTGCTCGTGGCCCGATCGGTGGCAACACCGCGCCGGCCGATGGCAGCGACAAGCCCGCAGAAGCGACCGGTGGTGCTCCCGCAGCATCGGGTGCAGACTCGAAACCCGCCGTTAAGCGCGTCCGCAAAGCCGCGCCAGCTGCAGCAGCTGACGGTGCCAAGACCGAGTAATCGGTCTTTCCCGGACATGAAAGTGTCCGGGGCAGTCCTCACGGAGTAAACAAACATGCTGCAACCTGCACGCAGGAAGTTCCGCAAGGAACAAAAAGGCCGTAACACCGGCATCGCGACCCGGGGCAACTCGGTCGCATTCGGTGATTTCGGTCTGAAATGTACCGATCGCGGCCGTCTCACGGCCCGTCAGCTCGAAGCCGCTCGCCGCGCGATCTCGCGTCACGTGAAGCGCGGTGGACGTATCTGGATTCGCGTATTTCCCGACAAGCCGATCTCCCACAAGCCTGCCGAAGTGCGGATGGGTAACGGCAAGGGCAATCCCGAGTACTACGTCGCCGAGATCCAGCCCGGAAAGATCGTCTTCGAGATCGTCGGCGTGCCCGAAGAGCTCGCCCGCGAAGCATTCCGCCTGGCCGCTGCCAAGCTTCCGCTGCGCACGACGTTCGTCGCCCGCCAGCTCGGCGCCTGAGACGGAGAACACAGATGGCAATACGTAAGAAGAAGGATGCCTCGGCCACGCCGGCCAAGGTGTCGAAGGCCGCAACGCTGCGCGACAAGGATGTCGCCGGCCTGCAGACCGAAGTCAAGGATCTGCAGAAGGCCCATTTCGGCCTGCGCATGCAGAAGGCGACTCAACAGCTGTCGAACACGTCGACGTTGCGCGTGACCCGCCGCGACATCGCCCGTGCGAAGACGATTCTTGCTCAGAAGCAAGCAGCCCAGTCCGCCAACAAGGAGTGAACATGACGGAAGCTAAAAAATCCCTCAAGCGCACCTTGATCGGCAAGGTGGTGAGCGACAAGCGCGAGAAGACCGTGACCGTGCTGGTCGAGCGTCGTGTGAAGCACGAGCTCTACGGCAAGATCGTGGCCAAGACCAGCAAGTACCACGCCCATGACGAGAACGGCGAATACCATCTCGGCGACACCATCGAGATCACCGAAAGCCGTCCGATCTCGAAGACCAAGAATTGGGTCGTGACCCGTCTGGTCCAGAAGGCCGTACTAGTCTGACCTGTCGCGCATGCGCGCTCCAAGCGGCTGACAGCCCAAGAAGAACGGCCCACAATGTGGGCCGTTTCTTTTTGCGCGCGACACACGGCGTTCGAGCGCCCAAGCTGCCTCTCATCCTTTTTCCCATCTGACTGCTGGAGTCCATCATGATCAAAGTCGGCGATTCGCTTCCCTCCGTCAAATTGCACGAATACTCGGAAGTCGAGGGAGAGACGTGCAGCATCGGCCCGAACGTGGTCGATGTCGCCCAGGCCACTTCGGGCAAGACGATCGCGTTGTTCGCGTTGCCCGGTGCGTTCACGCCGACCTGCTCGGCCAAGCACGTGCCCGGCTATGTCGAGCAGGTCGAAGACTTCAAGGCGGCGGGTGTCGACGAGATCTGGTGCCTGAGCGTCAACGACGCTTTCGTGATGGGTGCCTGGGCCCGTGACCAGAAGACGGACGGCAAGGTTCGCATGCTGGCCGACGGCAGTGCCGAATTCGCCAAGGCCACCGGCCTGACTCTGGACCTCAGCGGTCGCGGCATGGGTTTGCGCAGCAGCCGCTACTCGATGCTGGTGAAGGATGGGAAGGTTGCTAGCCTCAACGTCGAGGCACCGGGAAAGTTCGAAGTGAGCGACGCGAATACGCTGCTGACCCAGGCGCGCGGCTGAAGGCACCAGCCGCGGCCAGCGGTGGTGGCGATCACGTCGCGCCTGGCCGGAGCGCCGTCCTCAGGCTTCGGCCAGCAACGACTCGATGAGCTTGTGCAGCTCGGCAAAGTCCGGTTCGCCGACATAGCGCTTGACGATCTGGCCGCGCTTGTTGACTAGATAGGTGGTCGGCGTCAGCGTGACGTCGCCCCAGGCCTTGGCGACCACGCCCGTGTTGTCGATCGCCACCTTGAAAGGCAGCTTGCGGGTTTCCGCGAAGTTCACCACGTAGCTGGGTGGGTCGTAGCTCATGGCGACGGCCAGGGTGTCGTAGCCTCGGGCCTGGTACTTGGCATAGGTCGCGATCACCTTGGGCATCTCCGCGACGCAGGTGACGCAACTGGTGGCCCAGAAATTCACCAGAGTGACCTTCCCCTTCAGGCTGTCGGTGGTCCGGCTGCTGCCGTCGAGGAGCACGAAGGTCGATGGCGGGGCTGCCGTCGCACCGGTGCTCACATAGGCTGCGGCACCGGCAGCCAGCGCGATGGCGAGAGCCGCGACGGGAATGATTTTTTTCATGGGAGAACCGATCGATGGACCGCCGCAATTTTAGTTCCGCCTGTCTGACGATACCGGCCGCCTGGATGTTGCTGGCGACGCAGCGTGCGCATGCATTGTCGCTCGGCGACCTGAGCGCCGGCGATGCGTCCAGCGGCATCAAGGCGGCGTTGGAGAAGGGCGCCAACGTCGCGGTCGGCCTGCTGGGACGTCCGGACGGGTTCCTCGGCAACCCGCGCGTGCGGATTCCCCTGCCGGGCTCGCTAGAGAAGGGCGTGCAGATGCTGCGGATGGTGGGGCAGGGCGACCGCATCGACGAACTGGTGACCGCCATGAACCGTGCGGCCGAGCAGGCGGTTCCCGCCGCGAAGGACCTGCTGATCGGCGCCGTGCGCGGCATGAGCGTGTCCGACGCCAAGGGAATCCTGTCCGGTGGCGCGACGTCGGTGACGGACTTCTTCGTCGGCAAGACGCGCGCGCCGCTCACCGAACGGTTCCTGCCCATCGTCACGACCGCGACCGCGCGTGTCCAGCTCGCGGACAAGTACAACAGGATCGCCGGCAAGGCATCGAGCATGGGTCTGCTGAAGGCCGAGGACGCCAACCTGCAGCGCTATGTCACCGGCAAGTCGCTCGATGGCCTGTACCTCGTGATCGGCGACGAGGAACGCAAGATTCGCCAGGACCCCGTGGGCAGCGGCAGCGCCATCCTGCAGAAGGTCTTCGGCGCGCTGCGATGAGCGGAGTGCGTTGCGTGAACCGCTGCAGGCCCGTCGTCCGATCCGTCGCATTCGCAGTGGCGATGATGGCCAGCGGCGCCTGCACGCCGACGTTCAACTGGCGTGACGTGCGCATTGCGGACAAGGGACTGGTGGCATTGCTTCCGTGCAAGGCCGACCATGCGAAGCGTGCCGTGCCGCTGGGGTCGGAATCGGTGGAGGTCGACATGTCGGGCTGCGAGGCCGGCGGTGCCACTTTCGCCGTGGCGCATGCGGGCGCCGCGGATGCGGTTCAGGCCGATGCGTGGCTGCGTGCCTGGCAACGGGCGTCGCGCGCTCAGATGGGCGACTCGGCCGTGTCGGAGGCAGCGGCCGCAGTGCCCCGGGCGTCGATGTCGCCCGCGCCATGGAAACTGGAATCTCGCCGCGTCTCGGACACCACCGTGCAGACGCATATCCTCTGGTTCTCGCAACGCACCGCCACCGGTGTTTCGCTCTACCAGGCGACGGTGCTGGGCAACCCTTCCGCGCCGGAGGCGGTGACGACATTCTTCGAAGGCCTGCGCCTGCCCTGACCGTGCGGCTTTCGACGGGTTTCCGGGGCCGATTCGGGGTCGTATGCTCGATGCCGCGAAGTGCACTCGCATAATCGACGCCCACTTCCCCGTACTGCATGAACAGCATCCTCCTCATCGCCCACGCGCCGCTGGCCAACGCCTTGCGGCAATGCGCGCTGCACGTCTTTCCGGACTGCGAGCATGCCGTGGCCGCGCTCGACGTGTTGCCCAACGTCTCGCCCGAAGAGACGCTGGCCGCAGCGCGCATCACGCTGGAGATGGCGCTGCGCACACCGCGCTCCCAGGTGCTGGTGCTGGCCGACGTCTTCGGTGCCACGCCCTGCAACGTGGCACAGAAGCTCGTCGACGGCGCACGCTCGCGGCTCGTCGCGGGCGTGAACCTGCCGATGCTGCTGCGCGCGGTGAGCTATCGCAACGAACCGCTCGACGCGCTGGTCCAGCGCGCCATGGCCGGCGGCACGGCCGGCGTCATGCAGGTCGCGGTCGCGGCCCCCCAAAACCAGGCGAGAAGAAAACACAGTGATCAAGACCTCCGTGACCATCAGCAATAAGCTGGGCCTGCACGCACGCGCGTCGGCCAAGCTCACCAAGCTGGCAGGCAGCTTTCCCTGCGAAGTGTGGCTCTCGCGCGGTGACCGGCGCGTCAATGCCAAGAGCATCATGGGCGTGATGATGCTGGCCGCCGGCATCGGCGTGACGGTGGTCGTGGAGACCGACGGCGATCGCGAACAGCAGGCCATGGACGCGCTGGTGGCCCTGATCGACGACAAGTTCGGCGAAGGCGAATAGTCGTGGGCCACCCCCAGGCTTTCTCGCTTCGCGCAGACGCCCGCCCCCCGCGAGGGGGCGACACCGGCAGGCCGGCGGAGCCGAATCCGCGGTGTCTCGCGAGCACGGTGCGCCGCGGCGGATCCTGGGCGATCGTCCTGGGGAGCTCGCTATGACCTTTGCGGTTCATGGGCTGCCCGTGGCGCGGGGGATCGCCATCGGGCGCGCGGTGCTGGTCGTCTCCAGTCGCATCGACGTCGCGCACTACTTCATCAAGCCGGAGCAGGTCGAGACCGAGATCGGCCGGGTGCGCAGCGCGCGCAATGCGGTCGCCGAGGAACTGACCAAGCTGCAGGCCAGCGTGGCGCTGATGGGCCCCAACGACGCGCCGCACGAACTCGCCGCACTGCTCGAGGTGCACCAGATGCTGCTGCAGGACGAGGCGCTGTCGACCGGCGTCAAGCAGTGGATCACCAGCCGGCTCTACAACGCCGAATGGGCGCTGACGACCCAGCTGGAGGTGATCGCGCGCCAGTTCGACGAAATGGAGGACGAGTACCTGCGCGAGCGCAAGGCCGACCTCGAGCAGGTCGTCGAGCGCGTGCTGCACCGCATGAAGGGCACGGCCGCCGTGCTGGCGCCCAGCCCGCCGCGGCGCAAGCGCGCGGCCGCGCAGGACGACGAAGGGCACGACGATCCGACCGCCGGCGACGGCATCGACGTGCCGCTGGTACTGATCGCGCACGACCTGTCGCCGGCGGACATGCTGCAGTTCAAGAAGAGCGTGTTCGCGGGCTTCGTGACCGACGTTGGCGGCCGCACCTCGCACACGGCGATCGTCGCGCGCAGCATGGACATCCCGGCGGTGGTCGGCGCGCGCACGGCGAGCCAGCTGGTGCGCCAGGACGACTGGGTCATCATCGACGGCGATGCCGGCGTGGTGATCGTCGACCCGTCGCCGATCATCCTGGCCGAATACGGATTCAAGCAGCGCCAGGGCGACCTCGAACGCGGCCGGCTGGCCCGCCTGCGCCACAAGCCCGCCGTGACCCTCGACGGCGAGCGCGTCGACCTGCTCGCCAACATCGAGATGCCCGAGGACACGCCGGGCGCCGTGAAGGCCGGCGCGGTCGGCGTAGGGTTGTTCCGCAGCGAATTCCTCTTCATGGGCCGCGAGGCGCAGCGTCTCACGCGGCTGCCCGACGAGGAGGAGCAGTACGACGCCTACCGGCGTGCCGCCGAGGGCATGCAGGGCATGCCGGTGACGATCCGCACGATCGACATCGGCGCCGACAAGCCGCTCGACGGCAAGGCGTCGCGCCAGGAGCACCTGAATCCTGCCCTGGGCCTGCGCGCCATCCGCTGGAGCCTGGCGGACCCGGCCATGTTCCTGACGCAATTGCGCGCGATCCTGCGCGCCGCCGCGCACGGCGAGATCCACCTGCTGATTCCGATGCTCGCCCATGCCAGCGAGATCCACCAGACGCTGGCGCTCATCGCGCAGGCGCGCGAGCAGCTCGACCGGCGCGGCGCGGCCTACGGCCACGTGAAGCTCGGCGCGATGATCGAGATCCCGGCGGCGGCGCTCACGCTGCGCACGTTCCTCAGGCACTTCGATTTCCTGTCGATCGGGACCAACGACCTGATCCAGTACACGCTGGCCATCGACCGTGCCGACGAGGCCGTGGCACACCTCTACGACCCGTCGCATCCGGCGGTGCTGAGGCTGGTTGCGAACACGATCGCCGAGTGCGTGCGGCAGGGCAAGGGCGTGAGCGTATGCGGCGAGATGGCCGGCGACGTGATGTTCACGCGCCTGCTGCTGGGTCTCGGGCTGCGCAGCTTCTCGATGCATCCGTCGCAGATCCTGGCCGTGAAGCAGGAGGTGCTGCGTGCCGACACCGGCAAGCTCGCGACATGGGCGCAAGGCGTGCTGGACGCCGACGACCCGGCAGCGGCGCTCGGCGCGCCGCGCTGACTGGCGGCGTCAGACGCCCGCGGCGTGCGCCTGTTCGTCGGCGTGATAGCTCGAACGCACCATCGCGCCGACGGCGGCATGCGTGAAACCCATC
>JAKONL010000313.1 GCA_022701965.1 Burkholderiaceae bacterium
ACTGGAGCGGCAACTTCGATGAAGTGCAGGACTTCGAGGCCCAGATCCGCGCCTTCGCGGGCGGCACCGGTCTGATGACCGACGCCCAGTTCAACACCGGATCGCGCTCGCAGCCGCTGGGCGACAGGAAGGCCGGCGTCAGCGCCGACCTCGACGCGCTCGCAGCCTATCTCGGTTCGCTCGACGGTTTCGCCGCCAGCCCGTGGCGCAACGCCGACGCCTCGCTCACCACCGCGGCGCAGGCCGGCAAGCTGGTGTTCGCCAACGCCAACTGCGCGAGCTGCCACGCGGGCGCGCCGTTCACAATCAGCGCCGACGCGAGCGCGCTGCGCAATGTCGGGCCGCTGAAGACGGCCAGCGGCAAGCGCCTGGGCGGCGCGTTGAGCGCGCTCGACGTCCCGACGCTGCGCGACGTGTGGGCCACCGCACCGTATCTCCACGACGGCAGTGCGCCGACGCTCGCCGCGGCGGTCCAGGCGCATGCCGGCAACAACGTCGGCGGTAGCGACCTGGCGAACCTGGTGGCCTATCTGCAGCAGATCGGCGGCGACGAGGCCGCGCCCCCGACATCGGGTGGCAGTGGCGGCAGTGGCGGCACCGACAACGCAGCGACACCGGCAACACCGCCGTCCACGGCCATCGCCTGCGGCTACGAGAACCAGGCCTGCACGCTGCCCGCCGGCGTCACCGCCACGGTCTGGTACGGCGCCAACGGCAAGTACGTCGTGAAGACCGGCGTGGCCGGTGCGATCGCCTGCAGCAACGACGCCTTCGGCGCCGACCCGATCTATGGCACCGGCAAGTCGTGCAGCTACTCGGTCGCGTCGACCAACCTCGCGCTCGCGGCGACACTGACGACATCCTATGTGTCGGCCTGGGAGAAGCTCGCCGCGGTCAACGACGGCGTCGTCCCGGCCAGCTCCGCCGACCATGCCGCGGGTGCCTACGGCAACTGGCAGGGCGAGGCGAACTACGGCCGCACCGACTGGGTCAGCTTCGGCTGGAGCACGCCCAAGGCATTGAGCGCGCTCGACGTCTACTGGTGGAACGACGGCGCCGGCATCGCGACGCCCACGACCGCGACGGTGGAGTATTGGAGCGGCACGACCTGGCTGCCGCTGACCACGATCGGCACCGCGCTCAACACCTTCAACCGCGCGACGCTCGGCGTGACGACCACCCGCATCCGCGTGTCGATGAAGAGCGCCCGGGCCACCGGCATCATCGAAGCCCGCGTGCTCGGCACCGACGCGCCGACGCCCGTGAACCTCGCCCCGGCGTCCACGCTGGCGACGTCGTACGTGTCGCCCTGGGAAAGCCTGCCGGCGGTGAACAACACGGTCGTGCCGGCGAACTCGGCCGACCGCAGCGGCGGCGCCTACGGCAACTGGCAGGGCGAGGCGAACTACGGCCGCACCGACTGGGTCAGCTTCGCCTGGCCCGCGCCGAAGTCGCTGAGCGCACTCGAGGTCTACTGGTGGAACGACGGCGCCGGCATCGCGACGCCGACCGCCGCGAACGCGCAGTACTGGGACGGTGCCGCCTGGCAACCGCTCTCGGCGCTGGGCACGGCGCTCAACGCCTTCAACCGCATCGACTTCACCGTCACCACCACCGCCATCCGCGTGTCGATGAGCGGCTCCCGGGCCACGGGCATCCTGGAGGCGCGCGTGCTCGGCGGCAATGCGCCGAAGTGACGCCGCCTAGTTGGGTTCGGCGGCGCGGTCCTGCGCCGAGCCGCTGCGAACCACGCGCTGGTCGTCGTTCATCACCGCCGTGAACACCATCGGGGTGTTCGGCGGCTGCAGCCAGCGCCAGTCCCACTCGGTTTCGCGCTTGAGCGGGTACGGCGTGACCTTGGCAGGCTTGCCGAGCAACTTGCGGACGTCCTCCATCGCCATCCCGGGCCGGATGCGGGCGAAGTTCTCGGGCGTCAGCACCTGCCGCAGCGCGCTCATGCGGCCGTCGGTGCCGATGGTGATCATGTAGTTCTTCTGGCCGGCCGGCTGGCGGTTGTATTCGAAGACGCGGCCGCCGCCGGGCGCATCCCAGACCGCTTCCGGCTCGCCGAAGCGCTTGCGCACGTCGGCCTCGGTCGCGACGCCCTCCTCCAGTTCGGCGATGTGCTGCGGATCGCAGGCGGTCAGCGCCAGCAGTCCCGCCAGCAGCCCCGCCGCCATCGCCCGCCGTCTGTTCGTCCCGCTCGGTCGTGCCGTCATGCCATCCCCGGTAAAATTGCGCAAAGGGTTTCAGTCTATGTCCATCTTCAACCGTCCCCACTACACCTCCGACGCCACGCAGTTCATCGACGAACTCAAGCGCAACAAGCCGTCGATCGAGGCCGAGCAGCGCGCCGGTCGCGCTCTGCTCTGGGACAAGAATCCCGACCGTGGCCAGCAGAAGGAATACCTCGACGGCAAGGTGTCCCAGCAGCCCTACGTCTACCAGACGCTGGCGAAATAGTCCGCCGAGCGCAAGAGAGCGAACAGTCCGATGAGCGCGAGCGACCGGGCGGCGGTCGCCGCGATGCCCGAGGTGGTCGACCAGATCGCGCTGGCGCGGCTGTACGGCGAGCCGCTGTTCTCGCTGCCCAACGACCTGTACATCCCGCCGGAGGCGCTGCAGGTCTTCCTCGAAGCCTTCGAGGGTCCGCTGGACCTGCTGCTCTACCTGATCCGCAAGCAGAACTTCAACATCCTCGACATTCCCATGGCCGGGCTGACGCGGCAGTACCTGACGTACGTCGAGCAGGTGCGCCGCACCAACCTCGAACTCGCGGCCGAGTACCTGCTGATGGCCGCGATGCTGATCGAGATCAAGTCGCGCATGCTGCTGCCGCCCAAGAAGACCGCGGCCGGCGAAGAAGCGGAGGATCCCCGTGCCGAACTGGTCCGTCGCCTGCTCGAGTACGAACAGACCAAGCTTCAGGCCGCGCGCCTGGGCGCAACGCCCACCTCCGGGCGTGATTTCTGGAAGGCACAGGTCCATGTCGAGCAGTCGCTCAAGCCGCGCTTTCCCGAGATGGACCTGATCGATCTGCGCGACGCGTGGGCCGACATCCTGCGGCGCGCCCGGCTCGTCCAGCACCACAGGATCTCGCGCGAGGAACTGAGCGTTCGCGAACACATGACCCTCGTGCTGCGGCACCTGCAGGGCCGGCGCTTCGTCGAGTTCGAGAAGCTGTTCGACGTGACGCGCGGCGTGCCGGTCCTGATCGTCACCTTCATCGCGATGCTCGAACTCGCCAAGGAGACGGTCATCGACATCACGCAGGCCGAGGCGTTCGCGCCGATCTACGTGCGGCTCGCCGACTCTGCGGCCACACCCCTCGTCGCTCCGGCCTCCGAGACACCGATCGAAATTTCATGAGCTACGCCGTCAAGGAAATCTTCTACACGCTGCAGGGCGAAGGCGGCCAGGCCGGCACGCCGGCGGTCTTCTGCCGCTTCGCGGGCTGCAATCTCTGGAGCGGGCGCGAGAGCGACCGCGAGAGCGCCGTCTGCCGTTTCTGCGACACCGATTTCGTCGGCACCGACGGCACCCTGGGCGGCAAGTTCGCCACCGCCGACCTGCTGGCCGACACCGTCCTCGCGCAGTGGCCCGGCAGCGACGCCGAGCACCGGCTGGTCGTGCTGACCGGCGGCGAGCCGCTCTTGCAGGTCGACGCGGCGCTGGTCGACGCGCTGCACGCGCGGCGCTTTCGCATCGCCGTTGAGAGCAACGGCACCATCGCGGCGCCCGAGGGCATCGACTGGCTGTGCATCAGCCCGAAGGCCGGCGCGCCGTGGGTCCAGAGATCGGGCCAGGAACTGAAGGTGGTCTGGCCACAGCCGGGCCTGGATCTGGATGCGTTGCAGGCCGAAACCCGCTTCGAGCACCGCTTCCTGCAGCCGATGGACGGGCCTGCGCAGCGCGAGAACATCGGGCTGTGCATCGATGCCTGCCTGGCGCATCCCGGCTGGCGGCTCAGCCTGCAGACCCACAAACTCACCGGCATCCGCTAGGGCCATGACTTCGCCACGCTTCACGCTCAGCCAGCGCTTCTTCTTCGACGCCGCCCACACGCTGCGGCGCGAGATGGAGGCCGAGGGCAGCCGCCGCATCCACGGGCATACCTATCACGCCGAGGTCTCGGTCAGCGGCGTCCCGGATGCGGCCACCGGCATGGTGATCGACCTCGGCATCCTGCGCCGGCACCTGGACGACGTGCGCGAGCGCCTGGACCATCACCTGCTCGACGAAGTGCCGGGCCTGGGCGTTCCGACGCTGGAGAACCTGTGCGTGTTCATCGCCGGTGCGCTCTCCGGGATGCATCCGGCGCCGACACGCGTGCGCGTGTGGCGCGAAGCGCTCGGCGACGCCTGCACGCTGGAGATCGGCGACTGAACGGCGCCGGCCGACGTCAGGCCGACTCGACGCCGGGCTCGCGACCCATGAGCTCGGCGACCGCGGCGGCCGGCGAGATGTCGCCGTCGAGCAGGCCGACCACGGCTTGCGCGATCGGCATCTCCACGCCCGCATGGCGTGCGCGCTGCACCACGGCCCGGGCGCAATAGACGCCTTCTGCGACGTGGCCGAGCGACGCGACCGCCTCGTCCAGCGTCCGCCCCTGCGCCAGCGACAGGCCGACGCGCCGGTTGCGCGACAGGTCGCCGGTGGCTGTCAGCACGAGGTCGCCCAGGCCCGAAAGTCCCATGAAGGTCTCCGCACGCGCGCCGAGCGCGAGGCCCAGGCGCGTCATCTCGGCCAGTCCGCGGGTGATCAGCGCCGCGCGGGCATTGAGCCCGAGCGACAGGCCGTCGCACAGCCCCGTCGCGATGGCGAGCACGTTCTTGACCGCGCCGCCGACCTCGACGCCGACGATGTCGTCGTTGGCGTACACCCGCAGGTCGGGACCGTGGAACGCATCCACCAGCGCCCGGCGGACCTCCGGATGGCGGCTCGCGGCGACCAGCGCGGTCGGACGGCCCTCGCCCACCTCCTGAGCGAAGCTCGGGCCGCTCAACATGCCGGCCGAAAGATGGGGGTCGACCTCGGCCTGCACCTCGTGCGGCAACAGGCCGCAGACGTGCGTCGACGTCTCGATGCCCTTGCAGAGCCAGGCGATCGGCGCCTCCACGCCGTGCAGGGCACGAAGCTGCTCGCGCAATGCCGCCATCGGGGTTGCGACGACGACCAGGTCCGCGTCGCCCACGATTGCCGCGGCAGCCCCGCTCGCGACGACCAGCCCGGGAGGCAGCGCGATGCCCGGCAGGTAGCGAGCGTTCTCGCCAGCGGTCGAGATGGCGCGGGCCTGTTCGGCATCGCGCGCCCAGAGCGTCACCCGATGGCGGCGTACGGCATTCGCGGCCAGCGCCGTGCCCCAGGCACCGGCGCCGAGAACGCAGATCCTCATCGCTTCGTCGGCAGCGAGCCGCAGGCCTCGAACCGCAAACCGGAAGGCCGGCTTACTGGGTCAGGACGGACGAGGGCTCGCCGGCGGCCTGCGCCTGCTGCTGCTCGAACATCGCCTGGAAGTTGATCTCCGCAAGATGCACGGGCGGGAATCCGCCACGCTGCACCACGTCGGCGACGTTGCCGCGCAGGTACGGGTAGACGATCTGCGGGCAGGCGATGCCGAGGATCGGACCCATCTGGTCTTCGGGCAGGTTGCGGATCTCGAAGATGCCGGCCTGCTTGGCTTCGACCAGGAACACGGTCTTGTCGCCGATCTTGGTCTGCACGGTGGCCGACACGGTGATCTCGTAGATGCCTTCGGTGACCGGCTGCGCATCGACACCGAGCTGGATGTCGACGGTGGGCTGTTCCTGCTCGAGCAGGATGCCGGGCGAATTGGGCTGTTCGAGCGACAGGTCCTTCAGGTAGACGCGCTGAATCTGGAACACGGGATCTTGGGAGTCGGCCATGGCGATCTTTCGGGATTCAAGACAAGGCCCGCACGGAAGACGATTCCGAAGCGGGCCGGGAGGAGACGTGGGCAATTATGGCCCGGGCGAGCCGGTCGCCCCGCGCTCAGGCGCCCTGCAGGAGCGGTACCAGTGCGCCGCGGCCGTCGAGCGCGATCAGGTCGTCGCAGCCGCCGACATGGGTCTGGCCGATGAAGATCTGCGGCACGGTGCGGCGCTGGGTGATCTCCATCATCTGCGCGCGCGCCTGCGGATCTGAGTCGATGCGGATCTCCTCGATCTGCTCGACGCCCTTCGACTTCAGGATCTGCTTGGCGCGGATGCAGTAGGGACAGACGGCGGTGGTGTACATCTTGACGGCTTGCATGCTTCGGGTTCCTTCAGGCCTTTTCGATCGGCAGGTTAGCTTCTTTCCACGACTTGAGACCGCCCGAGACCACTTGGGCCTGCTCGTAGCCGAGCTTCTTGGCCGTGGCCAGCGCGCGTCCCGCACGGGCGCCGGTGGCGCACATCAAGAGCAGCGGAACGGACTTGTTCTTGACCGTGGCGGCGAGCTTCTGCTCGAGCTGGTCGAACGGCACGTTGCGCGCGCCGGTGGCGTGCCCGGTCGCGTATTCGGCCGGATCGCGGACGTCCACCATCACGCCGCGTTCGCGGTTGATCAGTTGCACCGCGCCCTGGGCGGTCAGCGAGCTGGCACCTGCACCACCGCTCACGAGCGGCCACGCGAGCATCGCGCCCGAGGTGACTGCCAGCAGGATCAGCGCCCAGTTGTCGACAATGAATTTCACGATGTTCCTTGAATGGCAAACCGCCGATTTTAGAATGTTCATCTTTCGACGTTCAGCGTGCGGACACCGCGCGGCGTCGCTCTCCTCCCCCGAACACGGCCCGCAGTCCCTGCGCGCCGCCTCAAGCCAAAGGCCTTCCCATGCACAAACTGGTACTGATCCGTCACGGCGAATCGACCTGGAATCTCGAGAACCGCTTCACCGGATGGACCGACGTCGACCTGACCGAGACCGGCGTCGAGCAGGCCAAGCAGGCCGGCCGGCTGCTCAAGGCCGAGGGCTACGACTTCGACGTCGCCTACACGAGCGTGCTCAAGCGCGCCACGCGCACGCTGTGGCACACGCTCGACGAACTCGACCGCACCTGGCTGCCGGTGGTGCATTCGTGGCGCCTCAACGAACGCCACTACGGCGGACTGCAGGGCCTCAACAAGGGTGAGACGGCCAAGAAGTACGGCGACGAGCAGGTGCTGGTCTGGCGCCGCAGCTACGACACGCCGCCGCCGCCGCTCGAGGCGAACGATCCGCGCAGCGAGCGCGGCGACATCCGCTACGCGAAGCTGCCGCCCGAACAGATTCCGCTGACCGAGTGCCTGAAGGACACCGTGGCGCGCGTGCTGCCGTTCTGGAACGAATCGATGGCACCGGCGATCCGCAGCGGCCGACGCATCGTGGTCGCCGCGCACGGCAACTCGATCCGCGCGCTGGTCAAGTACCTCGACGGCGTGTCCGACAGCGACATCGTGGGGCTGAACATCCCCAACGGCATCCCGCTGGTCTACGAGCTCGATGGCGACCTCAAGCCGTTGCGTCATTACTACCTCGGCGATGCCGAGGCCGTCGCCAGGGCGGCCGCGGCCGTCGCTTCGCAGGGAAAGGCCTGAACCCCGGCTGGATCGAAGGGAACCGTGGCGGGCCAATTGCTTCCAACCTGCACGCGGTATATTGATCCGACAGCCGACAAGGACACTCACACATGGGCCAGAAACTCAAAATCACCGGCTGGATCGCAGCCGGCGCCGTCGCCGGTGTGCTGACCACGGTCTCGCTGCAGACCGTCGCGCGCGGATCGCTCGCACCGTTGCCGCTCGAGGAGCTGCAGCAGCTCGCGGCGGTATTCGGCATGGTCAAGAGCGACTACGTCGAGCCGGTCGACGAGAAGAAGCTCATCTCCGACGCGATCTCCGGCATGGTGGCCGGGCTCGACCCCCATTCGCAGTATTTCGACAAGAAGTCCTTCAAGGAATTCCGCGAAGGCACGACCGGGCGCTTCGTCGGCGTGGGCATCGAGATCTCCCAGGAGGACGGGCTGATCAAGGTGGTGTCGCCGATCGAGGGCTCGCCGGCGTTTCGCGCCGGACTCAAGCCGAACGACCTGATTACCAAGATCGACGACACCGCCGTGCGCGGGCTGTCGCTCAACGATGCGGTCAAGCGCATGCGTGGCGAGACCAACACCAAGGTGCTGCTCACGATCTACCGCAAGGACGAGAACCGGACCTTCCCCGTTACGATCACGCGCGAGGAGATCCGCACGCAGTCGGTGCGCGGCAAGATCATGTCGCCGGGCTACGGCTGGATCCGGCTGTCGCAGTTCCAGGAACGCACGGTCGACGATTTCGTGAAGAAGGTCGACGAGCTCTACAAGGCCGACCCGAACCTCAAGGGACTGGTCCTCGACCTGCGCAACGACCCCGGTGGCCTGCTCGACGCGGCAGTGGCCATTTCGGCGGCCTTCCTGCCCGAAAACGTCACGGTGGTGTCGACCGACGGCCAGCTCGCGGAGAGCAAGTCCGTCTTCAAGGCGGCGCCGGAGTTCTACCAGCGCCGCGCGGGCAGCGATCCGTTGCGCAGCCTTCCGGCCGCCCTCAAGACAGTGCCTCTGGTGGTCCTGGTCAACGAGGGTTCGGCTTCGGCGAGCGAGATCGTGGCGGGTGCACTGCAGGACCACAAGCGCGCGACCATCATGGGCAGCCAGACCTTCGGCAAGGGTTCGGTGCAGACGGTGCGTCCGCTCGGCCCCGATACCGGCCTGAAGATCACCACGGCGCGCTACTACACGCCGAGTGGTGCCTCGATCCAGGCCAAGGGCATCGTGCCCGAGGTGCTCGTCGACGAGAGCGCCGAGGGCAGTCCCTACGCGGCACTGCGCATGCGCGAGGCCGACCTCGAGAAGCATCTCGCGAGCGGCCAGGGTCCGGAGAAGAAGGATCCCGAGCGCGAGAAAGCCCGGGACGAGGCACGCAAGCGTCTCGAGGAAGAGGCCAAGAAGCCGCCCC
>JAKONL010000323.1 GCA_022701965.1 Burkholderiaceae bacterium
GGACGGCGACCTGCATGGTCGACCAGCCGCTGGGCACGGCGGCCCCGGGCGACCCGAACCGGGCCGTGCCCAACTACGTCACCGGCTGCCTCTACGACCCGCACTGGGACATCCCGCTGCTGTCGGCTCCGGGCCACGGCGGCGGCGCCAACTGGAACCACCAGTCGTTCAGCCCGGCCACCGGCCTGGTCTACACCGGCACCGGCTATGTCGCCGCCGCCCATTCGCTGACCGAGGCCAGCAACGGGCTGCGTCCGCCGGGCGCCTACATGACCGGCGGCGTCGTCGCCGTCGACCCGAGCACGAACCTGGTCAAGTGGAAGAAGGCCATGCCCTACTCGCTCGCGCACGGCAACGGCATCCTGACCACCGCGTCGGGCCTCCTGTTCATCGGCCAGCCCGACGGCAACCTGATCGCGATGGACGGCGACGACGGCCGGGAACTGTGGCGCTTCCAGACCGGCGCGGCCATCAGCGCCAGCCCGGTGACCTACGAGATCGACGGCGAGCAGTACGTCGCGGTGTACGCGGGCGGCACGAGCATTCCCTACGGCGACTCGGCCGCGCGCGGCGACTTCCTGTGGGCCTTCAAGGTCAACGGCACCGTGCCGCCGGCCGCGACGCCGTCGGCACCGGTGGTGCGGCGGCCGGTCTCGGGCAAGGCCGTGGAAGGCGCATCGCTGCCCACGCCCAACACCGTGTTCCTGGGTCGCGTCCAGACCGCGGCCAACCAGCCGGGAGCGACGGAGTCGAGCGCCATCGACGCCATGACGCCGACCTGGATGCGCGTGCCGGCGAACACCACGGTGACCTTCACGAACCCGGCCGGCAACGCCAACACGCGCTGCGCGACGCAGTTCTTCGAGGGGGAGTACAACTTCAGGCTGCCGCCGGGCACCTCGGCGCGCCACACCTTCAACAAGCCGGGCGAGTACTTCTACAACGACTGCCACAGCCCGAGGTCGACCGGCAAGATCGTCGTCTATTGAGCGGAACGGCCGGCGACGCCGGCCCGGCCCCGCGCCGCGCGCGGGGCCCGAGAGCTCAGGCGGCGCGCTTCTTGAGCAGCGCCGAGGCGCCGCTGGCGAGCGAGAGCTGCTCGGTCGTCGCCAGCAGTGCCGGGGCCAGTGCCAGCATCCGCTCCTCGGTCAGCCGGGCCAGCGGGCCGGCGACGGTCACCACGCCGATGACTGTCCCCGCGGCGTTGCGCACGGGCGCCGCCATGGCGGTCATCGCCGGCGCGAACACCTCCACGATCATGCTGAAGCCGCGCTGGCGCGTGGCCTTCAGGCAGGCCAGCAGCGCCTTCACCGACGTGATGGCGCGCGGGCCGAAGTCCTTCGGCGTCCCGAAGCCCTGCTGCGAGACGAGCTGCAGCGCGCGCTCGTCGCTCATCGTCGACAGCCACGCGTGGCCCGCGGAGCTGCACGACAGGTTCACCGACAGGCCCATGTCCGGGTCGTAGCGCAGGCCGCGCGTGGCGCCCTGCGACTTGGCCACGAAGATCAGCTGGTCGCCGTCGACGATCCCCAGCCGCACCAGTTCCTGCGACTGGGCGGCGAGGCCGTCGAGCGGCGGCTGCGCGATGTCGACGATGCCGCTCGAGCTCAGGAAGCTGAGCCCGAGCGAGACGATCTTGATCGTCAGCATGTAGTCGCTGTGATTCTGGTTCTGGCGCACGTAGCCGCAGCGGATGAGCTCGGCGAGCAGGCGATGCGTGGCGCTCAGCGGCATCTCCAGCTGCGACGCCAGGGTCGACAGCGGCATGCCTTCGGGGCACGCGGCGAGGTGTTCGAGGACTTTGAAGCTGCGTTCGAGGATTGTGCTCATCTCGGTCTCGTCTTTTGAGTTCTGGAGGTCGCCGCGTCGGGGTGCCGTCGGCGGACGACTGTAGCAAAATCCGCAGAGGGTTTCCACTATGGAAACTTTTTCCACTTTCTTCCAGAATTCGCGTCGTCGGGGGCATCTGCCGTCGTTCGTCCGATTCGAGAGGAAACACCAAGTGAAAACCATTCTTCGTTCGCTGGCCGCCGCCGGAATGACCGCCCTGCTGGCCCTGCCGGCCGCCCCCGTCTCGGCGCAACAGGCCCAGGAGCGCACGATCCGCTTCGGCCATCTGAACAACGCGGACCATCCGGTGAGCTTCGGCGTCAAGCGCTTCGCCGAACTTCTGCTGGCCAAGAGCGGCGGCAAGATGAAGGTGCTGGAATTCCCGGCGTCGCAGCTCGGCAACGAGATGCAGCAGCAGTCGGCGCTGCAGGGCGGCGTGCAGCAGATGTCCGCGCCGGCGACGACCTCGCTCGCGGGCATCGTCAAGGAGTTCGGACTGATCGATTTCCCGTTCGCGGTCGGCACCTTCGCCCAGGCCGACGCGCTGCTCGACGGCCCGCTCGGGCAGGCGCTGATTGCCAAGCTGCCCGAGAAGGGCCTCGTCGCGCTCGGCTACTGGGACCTGGGATTTCGCAACGTCACCAACAGCAAGCGCGCGATCGCCAGGGCCGAGGACCTCGACGGGCTGAAGATCCGCGTGATCCCCAACCCGGTGTTCCTGGAGACCTTCAAGGCCTTCAAGGCGAACCCGGTGCCGATGCCGTTCGCCGAGCTGTACGGCGCGCTGGAAGCCAGGGCGGTCGACGGCCAGGAGAATCCGTACGCGGTGATCCTGTCGAACAAGTTCTTCGAGGTGCAGAAGTTCGTGAGCGCCACCAACCACGTCTACGCCGCCAACATCATGCTGGTGAGCAAGAAGTTCTGGGATTCGCTCACGCCAGCCGAGCAGAAGCTCATGAACGATGCGGCCAACGAGGCGCGCGGCTACCAGCGACAGGTCAGCCGTGCGGCGGCGCAGCGCGCCGTCGGCGACCTCCAGGCCAAGGGCCTGCAGTTCAACGAGGTGACTCCGGCCGAGCAGGCCCGCATGCGCCAGATCGCCAAGCCGGTGGTCGACAAGTTCGCCGCCAGCTACGACCCGACGCTGGTCAGGCTCTACAACGACGAACTCGCGCGTATCCGCAAGTGACCGGACGCGAAGACATCCCATGAAAATCCTCGTCCTCCACGGCCCCAACCTCAACCTGTTCGGCCGTCGCGAACCCCACATCTACGGGCACACGACGCTCGCGGAGATCAACGAACGTCTCCAGCGGCTCGCGGCCGAGCTCGGCGTCGAGCTGGCCGTCCTGCAGTCCAACCACGAAGGCGCGCTGATCGACTTCCTGCATGCGCACATCGACTCCGCGCAGGGCGCCCTGGTGAATCCCGCGGGCCTGACGCAGCACGGCGTGCCGCTGCACGACGCGATCAAGGCGATGCCCTTCCCGACCATCGAAGTGCACATGTCGAACATCGCCGCGCGCGAGACCTGGCGCGCGCATTCGATCATCTCGCCGGCGGTCAAGGGCACCGTCCAGGGGCTCGGCCCGGTCTCCTATCTGGCCGCGCTGCGTGCCCTGGTGGAGACCCTGAAGGAGAACGCGCGTTGAAGCGCTCCGGGAGGGACGCCGGATGAGCCGCGGCCTGGACCTCGTCTGCCGGGCGATCGAGGGGCTGATCGCCGCGATGCTGGCGGTGATGGTGGTGCTGGTGTTCGGCAACGTGCTGCTGCGCTACGGCTTCAACTCGGGCATCACGGTGTCGGAAGAAGTCTCGCGCTGGCTCTTCATCTGGATGACCTTTCTGGGCGCGGTGGTGGCCTTGCGCGAGCACGGGCACCTTGGCGTCGACATGGTGGTGCAGCGGCTGCCGAAGACCGGCAAGAAGATCTGCCTGGCGATCGGCCACCTGGTGATGCTCTACATCGTCTGGCTGCTGTTCCAGGGCAGCGTGACGCAGGCGCGCATCAACTGGGACGTGACCGCGCCGACGACCGGGGCGTCGATGGCCATCGTGTATGCGGCGGGCGTCGTGTTCTCGGTGCTGGCGGGGCTGATCCTCGTGCTCGACCTCTACCGCATGGCGACCGGCCGACTCGCCGACGACGAGCTGGTCATGGTGCAGGAGTCGGAAGAAGCCGTGCAGCTGCAGCAGATCCTCGGCGAGGCGGCCGCCACGGCGGCGCCCGCCCCTTCGCATTCCAACCCGCATTCCGGGACGTCCCGATGACCATCTTCGTATTCGTGGGAGCCCTGCTGGCGGCGATGGCGCTGGGCATCCCGATCGCCTTCTCGCTGCTGGCCAGCGGCGTGGCGCTGATGTGGCACCTCGACCTGTTCGACCCGCAGATCCTGGCGCAGAACGTCATCGGCGGGGCCGACAGCTTTCCGCTGCTGGCCGTGCCGTTCTTCATGCTGGCCGGCGAGATCATGAACGTCGGCGGGCTCTCGAAGCGCATCGTCGACTTCGCGCTCGCGCTGGTCGGCCACGTCAAGGGCGGCCTCGGCTACGTGACGATCATGGCCGGCTGCCTGCTGTCGGCGCTCTCGGGCTCGGCCGTCGCCGACGCCGCGGCGCTGACCGCGCTGCTGCTGCCGATGATGGTCAGCGCCGGCCACGCGAAGCCGCGCGCCGCCGGCCTGATCGCCGCCACCGGCGTGATCGGGCCGGTCATACCGCCGAGCATCGGACTGGTGATCTTCGGCGTCGCGGCCAACGTGTCGATCTCCAAGCTGTTCCTGGCCGCGATCGTTCCCGGCCTGCTGATCGGCGGCGCCCTGTGGGTGACCTGGGCCTGGCTGGTGCGCCGCGAGCGCATCGTGCCGCCGCCGCGCAAGTCGGGCGCCGAGGTGTTCACGGCGTTCCGCAAGGCGCTCTGGGCGCTGATGCTGCCAGTGATCATCCTGGTGGGCCTGCGCCTGGGCGTCTTCACGCCGACCGAGGCGGCGGTGGTGGCCGCGGTCTACGCGCTCTTCGTCTCGACGGCCGTCTACCGCGAGCTCGACTGGCGCGACCTCTACGGCATCTTCGCGAGCGCGGCCAAGACCAGCGCGATCGTGATGTTCCTGATCGCCGCGGCGATGGTCAGCGCCTGGCTCATCACCGTGGCCGACCTGCCGTCGAAGGTCATCGCGCTGCTGCAGCCGCTGATGGACAACAAGATCCTGCTGATGCTCGCCATCATGGTGCTGGTGATGGTGGTCGGCACGGCGATGGACATGACGCCGACGATCCTGATCCTCACGCCGGTGCTGATGCCGGTCGTCACCGCCGCGGGCATCGACCCGGTCTACTTCGGCGTGATGTTCATCATCAACAACTCGATCGGCCTGATCACGCCGCCCGTGGGCACGGTGCTCAACGTGGTCGCCGGGGTCGGCCGGATGTCGATGGACGACGTGAC
>JAKONL010000324.1 GCA_022701965.1 Burkholderiaceae bacterium
GGCGCAGGAGGACGCCGGGCTCGACGTCATCGGCGACGGCGAGCAGTCGCGCCAGCACTTCGTGCACGGCTTCCTGGAGCAGGTCGAGGGCATCGACTTCGAGCACAAGGTGAAGATGGGCATCCGCGACAACCGCTACGACGCGATGGTCCCGCAGGTGGTCGCGCCGCTGCGCCTGAAGGGCCGCGTGCACGCGACCGAGGCGCGCCTGCTGCGCGCGCACACCGACCGCAGGATCAAGTTCACCCTGCCCGGCCCCATGACCATCGTCGACACCGTGGCCGACCGCTTCTACGGCGACCGCGTGAAGATGGCGATGGCGTTCGCCGAGCTGCTCAACGAGGAGGCGCTGGCGCTGCAGGCCGACGGCGTCGACATCGTGCAGTTCGACGAGCCCGCGTTCAACGTCTACATGAAGGACGCGGCCGACTGGGGCGTGAAGGCGCTGGAGCGCGCCGCGCAGGGCCTCACCTGCACGACCGCCGTGCACATCTGCTACGGCTACGGCATCAAGGCCAACGTCGACTGGAAGGCCACGCTCGGCGAGGAATGGCGCCAGTACGAGGCCGTATTCCCGGCGCTCGCGAAGAGCAGCATCGACCAGGTCAGCCTCGAATGCTTCCACTCGCACGTGCCGCCGCACCTGATGGCGCTGCTCGAAGGCAAGGACGTGATGGTCGGCGTGATCGACGTGGCGAGCGACGCCGTCGAGACGCCCGAACAGGTCGCCGACACCATCGGCGAGGCGCTGAAGTACGTGCCCAGGGACCGGCTGCTGCCGTGCACCAACTGCGGCCTGGCGCCGATGGACCGCGAAGTGGCGCTCGCCAAGCTCAAGGCGCTGGCGGACGGTGCCGCTCTGGCGCGTCGACGCTACGGCTGAACCCACGGCCCGGGCGCCGTCGCCTGTATAAAACGGGACTGGTTAACTTTTCAGAAACACTTGATGACTTTCAGCCTTTCCCTTTGCGGTGCTTCCTTTGCCCGATCCGGCACCGCCGCCGTGTGTGCCGCGTTGCTCTGCGCTTCCGCGCCCGCCTTCGCCCAGACCAGCGACCCGGCTGCCGAAATACAGCGCATCCTGGCGAGCCCGGCCTACAGGACGGCGGTCGCCACCATCGACAGCGAACACGGCCGCATCGTCGAGGACGGCATCAAGCTGACCGAGATCCCGGCCCCGCCGTTCGGCGAGAAGATGCGCGCGGAGGAGTTCGAGAAGCGGATGAAGGCCGTGGGCCTCAGTGACGTGCACATCGACACCGAAGGCAACGTGCTGGGCCTGCGCAAGGGCACGCGTAGCGACGGCAAGGTGGTGGTCGTCTCGGCCCACCTCGACACCGTGTTTCCGGCGGGCACCAACGTGACGGTCAAGCGCCAGGGGACCAAGCTGTATGCACCGGGCGTCGGCGACGACACGATGAGTCTCTCGGTCCTGCTCGGCTTCGTGCGTGCGATGAAGGCCGCCGGCATCACGACCCGCGACGACATCCTGTTCGTCGGCACGGTCGGGGAGGAGGGTCCGGGCGACCTGCGCGGCGTGCGGCATCTCTTCACCAAGGGGCCGTACAAGGACAGGATCAAGACCTTCTTCTCGGTCGAATCGGGCGAGGTCAATCGCATCACCCACGGCGGCGTCGGCTCCAAGCGCTACCGCGTGACCTTCGCCGGCCCGGGCGGCCACAGCTTCAATGCGTTCGGCCTGGTCAACCCGATGTTCGCGCAGGCCCAGGCGGCGGCGGAGTTCTCGCGCATCCAGGTGCCCGCCTCGCCGAAGACGACCTACAGCATCGGCCTGACCGGCGGAGGCACGTCGGTCAACTCGATTCCGCTGGACAGCTGGATGGAAGTGGACATGCGCTCGGAGTCGGTGCCCGAACTCAAGCGCGTCGAGGACCGCCTGCTGAAGATCGTCCAGGAAGCGGCCGATGGCGAGAACTACGCCCGCTCGACCCGGGAAGGAAAGATCACCGCCGAGGCCAAGCTGATCGGCGACCGCCCGGCGGGCAGCACCGACGCGAAGTCGGAACTGGTGCAGCTCGCGAAGGCCGCCATCGAGGCGGGTGGCTACAAGGTCGCCTACGGCTGGAGTTCGACCGACTCCAACATGCCGATGAACCTGGGCATCCCCGCGATCACGATCGGGCGCAGCGGCCCCGACAAGGGCGGCCGCGTGCATTCGCTCGACGAGTGGATCGACGTCGAGAAGGAACCCATGGTCAAGGCCATCGCGACCAGCCTGAGCATCGTGCTGGCCGCCACCGGCATGGAGTGATCCGGACGACGGTCGTGCCGGCGCAGGGGTCGCGGCGCCACAATCCATGCTGGTTCAACCAGGAGACGCCATGGCCTTGACGATGTACGACCTTTCCGTTCCCGTTTTCACCCGCGGGCTCGGGCAGCTGGCCCACCTGCTCGACAAGGGGCTGGCGCATGCCCAGGCCTCGAACATCGACCCCGCCACGCTGGTCGAGGCGCGCCTCGCGCCGGACATGTTCCCGCTCGCGCGACAGGTGCAGAGCGCGAGCGACGCGTCCAAGCTGGCCGTCGCGCGCATCGCCGGCATCACCGCGCCGGCCTTCGCCGACACCGAGACCACCTTCGAGGAACTGCAGTCGCGCGTCGCCCGGACGCTCGACTTCTTCAAGACCGTCGACCGCTCGCAGCTCGACGGCGCCGAAGGTCGGCCGGTCGTCGTCAAGGCTCGCGGCAACGAGATGCACTT
>JAKONL010000335.1 GCA_022701965.1 Burkholderiaceae bacterium
GTCAGCGTCAGGCCGGATACCGTGACGTTCTTGTCGGCGCCGACGGTCGACGTGTCGAAGCGACCGCTCGCGCCGGTGCCGCTCACCCTGTCGCCGGCGACGATGCCGCCGAGCGTCAGCGCGCCGACGGCCGCATCGGTCGTGCCGTCGTACACCTTCGGGCTGACCTGCGCACCGCTCACGACCAGCGTCTTCGGCGTGATGGTGCCGGTGCCGACCGTGGAACCGGCGTCGACCCGGTAGTTGCCGGCATCCGTCCCCGCGAGCACGATGCCGCCGCCGGTCACGCGCTTGCCGCTGCCCGCGTTCTTGGTGTCGAACGCGCCGACACTGCCCGCGCCGCTGGTCAGCGTGTCGCCGGCCACGACGCCGTTGAAGGCGACGTTGCCGATCGATGCCAGCGTACTGCCGTCGTAGACCTTGCCGGCCACGTCGGCGGTGGCGGTGATAGTCTTCGGCGTGATGACTGCGGTACCGATCTGCGCGGTGGCATCAAAGGTGTAGTTGCTCGCGCCATTGCCCGACAGGGCGACGCCGCTGCCGGCGACGACCTTGCCCGTGCCGGCATTCTTGTCGGCAAAGGCGCCATTGGTTCCAGTCGTTCCGACCACGCCCTGGTCACCCGCGACCACGCCCACCAGCGCCACATTGGACAACGCCGCCGTGCGGGTGCCATCGTAGACCTTGTCGGTCACGGTGGCCGTTGCCGTCAGTGCCTTGGGCGTGATGTTGCCGGTGCCGATCGAGGTCGTCGTATCGACTGTGTAGTTGCCCGCGTCTGCACCCGTCAGCACGATGCCGCCGCCCGTCACGTTCTTGCCCGCGCCCACGTTCTTCGTATCGAACGCGCCGACGCTGCTGGCACCACTGACAATCGCGTCACCCGCGACGACACCCGCGAAAGTCACGCCACTCAGCGCGGCGACGGTGGTGCCGTCGTACGTCTTGTCGGTCACGGTGGCCGTGGCCGTCACGGTCCTGGGCGTGATCGAGGCGTTGCCGATGGCCGTCAGGAGGTCGACGGCGTAGTTGCCTGCGTCCGCGCCGGCCAGGACGATGCCACTGCCGCTCACGACCTTGCCTGCGCCCACGTTCTTGGTGTCGAACGTGCCCACGCTGCTCGCGTCGCTGGTGACCGTATCGCCCGTGATCACGCCTCGGAACGCAACGTTGCTGATGACTGCGGTCTGCGTGCCGTCGTAGACCTTGTTGTCGACGGTAGCGCTGGCACCGATGGCCCTGGGCGTGACAGTGCCCGTGCCGATCTGTGCTGCCGTGTCGAAGGTGTAGTTGCTCGATTCCGAACCCGCGATACCGATGCCGCTGCCCGTCACGATCTTGCCCGAGCCCGCGTTCTTGTCGGCGAACGTGCCGGTCGCTCCGGTGGCGGTGACGCCAGCGGCGTCAGCCGGAACCACGCCCACCAGGGCGACGCCGCTCAGCGATGCGGCCGTGGTCGCGTCGTAAACCTTGCTCGCCACGCTGGCCGTGGCAGTCAGCGCCTTGGGCGTGATCGCACCGGTGGACTGGGTTGTCGTCGGCGCAGTCGTCAGGTCGTAGTTGCCTGCATCCGCGCCGGCATACGAGATGCCAGACACATTCACCACCTTGCCGCCACCGGCATTGCGTGTGTCGAAAGTGCCGGTGCCGCTTGCCGTCAGGTCGTCACCCGCGATCCTGCGTGCCACCGCGATGGACGACACGGTCGCCGCGGTGGTGCCGTCGTAGACCTTGCTGTCGACCGTTGCGGCAAGGTCAGTGCTGCCACCCAGCGACCGCTTGTCGACCACGCCGAAGTTGCCGCTGGCGACCGTGTTGTAGCGATAGCCGTAGACCTGGATGCCGCCGTTGGTCGACGATGCGATGGTGACGTCCGTCGCATTGACTTGCTTGACGGTGCCGGCATTCTTGCTGTCGTAGCTTGCAACGCTGCCTGCGCCCAAGGCGAAGGTGACCACGTCGTTCTCGACCGCCCCGCTTACGTTGGAGACCGCTGCACCTGTCAGGGCGGCACCGTTGTTGCCGTCGTAGGTCTTGCTGGCTGCGCCGCTGAGCGCGACGTTGATGAACGGCGCCTTGCTGTAGAGGAAGCCGTTGCCTGCGCCTTGGACCACGTCGGTCGGCGCACCGCCTTCGTAGCGGGCGTTGTACTGCTTGAAGGCATTGGACAGGCCACCGGTGGCGTCGCTGAGCGCGTCGGTGGAATACACCAGCCAACGTCCAGAAGGCGTGGACAAGGCGTTGGGGCCCGCAGCGTTGACGAAGTTTCGTCCAGCCGAAAGCGTGACCGCATCGCCGGTACCGGCTGCTGCAACCGAGCCCGTGGCGGCCAGCGTCACATCACCCGATCCGGCCTGCGCCACGATCTTGCTGGTGTTGGCGGTGCTGCTGTTCGACAGGGCACCGTCGATGGCGATGTTGCCGTTGATCAGCTTGAGCGTGTTGCTGGCGCTGAAGGCGAAGCCGCCGGTGGGAACCGTGGTGGTGCCGGTGCCGTCCACACGTCCGATGGTCAGGTTCTGGATGCCCGCCAGCTTGGTGAAGGTGCTGGCACGCGCGATGCCCGTGGTTGCTCCATTCAGGTCGATGTTGGTGGCGACGTCGTAGGGCTGCAGGATCACGCTCGCGGTAGAGACGTTGGTCACGGCCGCGCTGCTGAAGTCGATGTCGCTCGCACGCAGCGTCAGCGCACCGGCACCGGTGTTCAGGTTGACCGAACTGGTGAACGTGATCGCCCCGTCGGTGTAGATGCCGGAGCCGGCATTCATGACGAACGGCGAATCGATGCTGACCGGACCGTTGACCGACAGGATGCCGCCGAGGGTACGGGTGCCGTTGGTATATCTGCCGTCTGCCCGGAACAGGATCCGCCCCGTGCCCAGCGTCATGTTCGAATTGAGGTCGATGTTGCCGCTGCCCGCGGAGACGTAGAAGTTGCCGCCGTTGGTGACGACCGGTGCCGTCATCGAATAGCCGCCACCGCCTGCGTTGTCGGAGTCGGCCCAGACTCGCACGTACCCGCCGTTGGTCGTCACCGAACCGCCGACGGTGACGCCGTCCGCGCCGTAGAGCGTGATCGATCCGGCACCGGGCGCGCCGCTGCCCACCACTGTCACATCGTGCGACGGCAGGGTGACCGGATTGGTGCCGGTGCCGTGAGCGATGAGGTTCGGCAGATTGGTCAGGTACCCGGTACCGGTCCTCCCGGCGACGAACATCAGGCTGCCCGTACCGAAGACCTCGATCGTGTTGGCAGTGTTGGCAAAGGTGACGTCGCCGAAGTTCGTCGTGCCGGCTTCGACCCGAAGACTGACGTCGTTGGCCATCGTCAGGCGCCCGTTGCCGCCGTTGAGGTTCAGGTCGTTGAAATTGATGTTGCCGGTCGCCTGCAGCAGCACGTTGGCATTCTGGGCCTCCAGGGTGGCTGCGTACACGGTGACATTGCCGGTTCCATTGGCGTAGTCGCCGCTCGTGCCGGCGCCGCCGCTCACGGTGATCGTGGTCGGGTCGAGCAGCAGATCGCCCGTGGTGCCCTTGGCGGCACGCGCATCGGTCGTGCCGTCGTACACGAGCGTCTGCTTGCCCGAGACCTCCACCTTGCCCCCGTCGCCGCCCTGCGCACCGCCGCGCACGGCGATGCTGCCGGCGAAGCGCGTGGTGTCGTCGCTCCAGAAGACCACCTTGCCGCCGTCGCCGTTGCCCGTCGCATCGGCACGCACCGCGACGCTGGCATCGGCCGTGACCGTGGTGGCGTTGGCGATGCTCGCATCCTTGCCCTGCCAGCCGCCGCCGACGTTGACCGTGCCTCCGCCGGTCGCGCCGCTGGCGTCGATGGTCGCGCCGTTGTCCAGCGCGATCGCCTTGCCGGTCACGACCACCGAGCCGCCCTTGCCGGTCGCCGAGCTCGCGTCCAGCGTGCCCGCCACGTGCGTGCTGCCATTGGCGGCATCGCCGTCGAGCAGGATGCGCCCTTCGCGCGCCACCAGGCCCCTGGCCTCGATCGAGCCGGTGTTGTTGACCACGCTGCCGAGCAGCGTGTCGGCGCCGCGCGCCGTGAGCGCCACCAGGCCGCCGGCGGCGCTGATGCTGCCGCTGTTCTCCGCCGCCGCGTCGAGCGCGCCGCGCTCCACCGCGACGCTGATCAGGCCGTCGCCCGTGAAGTCGAGCTTGACGGTCTCGCCGGCCGCCAGCACGGTGCTGCCGCCGGGCGTCGAGATGCTGCCGCTGTTGCTCACCTGCGGCGCCATCAGCACCACCACGCCGCCTGCGCCGGTCCGGATGTTGCCCCGATTGACGACCGCACCGGCGCTGCTGCTGCCGGTGAAGCGGCTGCCGCCGGCCATGAACTCGCTGTCGGAGATGCCCAGCGAGGACGCCACCAGGCCGCCCACGTCGACCTGCGCGCCGGCGCCGATCATCACGCCGTTCGGATTCAGCAGCCAGACATTGCCGTTGGCCGCGAGCGTGCCGAGGATGCTGCTGGCCGCGCCGCCGCCGGTCACTCGGTTGAGCGCGACACTGCTGGCGCCGGGCTGCTCGAAGCGCACCGTGGCGCCGGCACCGATGTCGAACGAGTTCCAGTTGGTGACCACCCGCTGCGAGGCCTGCGAGACGGTCAGCTGATTGCCGGCACGCGAGAGCGTCGCACTGCCGGCGACCACGCTGCCGCCGGTCGGCAGGGCCTGCGCGAGGGCACCGCCCGAAGCACCGAGGACAAGTGCCGCGGCCAGCGCGCTGGCCGCGCCCACCGTGCCGCAGGTGCGCTTGCCACGGCCGCGGGTGTGCTCCGCCACGGCGACGTAGGTGTTCGAGAGCTCGTTCCAGACGAGCCGGTAGATGTGGTTCAGCGATGCGCTCTTCATGATGAAAAGTCCTGGAGATTCGAGAGGAAAGGAGGAGGCACGGCGCGCTCGGCGGGCGTACGGAAAGGCGGAGATCGGTGGGGGTTGGGCCGGCGTCAGGCGTTCAGAACGCGTAGGCTGCCTGCACCCAGGCGCGCCAGTTGCTGCTGCGGCTGTCGGCGTCGCGGCCGTTGAGACTGCGGCCGGGGTTGTCGCCCAGCGTGCGGGCGACGGCGGCGCGCACCGTCCAACGACCCACCCACAGGTTGGCACCGATGCCCGCGCCCGCGAGGTTGTAGCTGTTGGCGTTGTCGGCATTGACCACCGAATTGGTCCATGCATGCTTGTGCAGCATGACGTGGCCTGCATCGACGAAGCCGAGCAGCTGCAGCTTGCGGTCGGCACCGATATCGACGTTGCGGCGCAGTTCCAGCGTGCCGATCACGCCCTGGTCCCCGGCGGCCTCGCCGACCGCGTAGGCGCGCACGCCCGACGGGCCGCCCAGGATGAACTTCTCCGACGAATCGAGGTTGCTGCTGGAGAGCTGGCCCGAGGCGCCGGCGAACAGTGTCCACTCGGAGCCCGGCACACCGCCGAGGTTCTGCAGGCGGCTGGCGCGCAGCGACAGCTTTTCGAAACCGCCCTGCGTGCGCGCGGTCAGGCTGTCGAAGAAGCGGTCGTCCGCGTTGCCCGAAAGATTGGTTCGTCCGGCTTCCAGCGCCAGGCCGCCTTCCACCACCCCGCCGCCGCCGACGGCGTCGACACGGTTGCCGTTCAGGCCGAAGGTCACGCTGTCGACCTTGCGCGAGCGCACCTGCAGCCCCAGCACCTCGTCCTTGAGCTGGCGATGCTCGTAGACGGCCGACGCGGCGAGATTGCTCTCGCGCGTACGCAGCAGCGGATAGCTCAGGCCGAGCTGCGCGGTGGCGGCGGTGCCGCGCAGGTCGAGCGGGCGGAACACCTCCTGGTCGACGTGATAGCGCAGGTAGGAGGCGCCGGCGTTCAGGCGCAGGCCCGACGGCGTCAGCGGCACGCTGTAGTTCAGGTTGGCGAGCGTGCTGCCGGTGGATTTCGTGACGCCGAACGAAGCCAGGTCGCCCAGGCCGAGCGGGTCGTCGAGCTGCACCTGCGCACCCACGCGTGCCGTGCCGGTGCTGCGGTTGCCGAAGTTGTCGGTCCAGACGCTGCCCTGCACCACCGGACCTTCGCCCGCGTCGATCACCAGGCGGCTGGTGCCGGGCTCGCTGCCGCGCTCCAGCGTCGAGCGGGCCGTGATGCCGGGCAGGTCGTTGATGAGCAGCACCGCTCGTTCCAGGTCGGCGGAACGCAGCGGTTGCCCGGCAGGCAGCGCGGCCGCGGCGATGTCACGGATGCGGCTGGACGCGATGCGCGTGGTGCCGCGCACGACGATGCGGTCGGCACCCGACTGCAGGCGTCCCGCCGACACGGCGATTTCCAGGTTGCCGTCCGTCAGGTCCTGGCGCGGCAGGTAGGCGCGGCCCAGGATGAAACCGCGGCTGCGGAGTTCGCGGGTCATCGCCTCGGCGATCTGCAACAGCTCCGAATGGCCGACCGTGCGACCGATGAAAGGCGCGGCGATCGCCGCCAGGTTCTCGGCGGAAGCCGTCGCGGTGTCGCCGCTGAAGCGCACCGACCGAAGCTGTATCACCAGGCCTTCGGCGACGCCGGCACCGGGGTTGCCCAGCGGCACGCCGGTCGTCGCCGGCGCCGGCGCGGAAGGAATCGCGAGCGGCGGCGTACGCTGCTGCTCGTTGAGCAGTTGCCCCGCGTTGGGAGGCACTTGCGCGCCGGCTTCGTTTGCGCCTGCGATCGCGAGGCTGAGGAATGCGACGACGGAGAAATGGGTGCGCTGGCGGAATGCGAGTTTGCCCGGGACAGAGGGCTTTTCCGGAAAGGTCATTGATTTGGCTCGGTTTGTAAACCGTCGCCGAGGTGATCAAAGCCCATCGGCGGCGTCCGCGGAACAGATGCGGATAAAGATTTCTTGACAATCAGAAGTTTACAAACGGCTACAAATCAATTCGCACATTTATTTGAGCGCTTGTCCTACACGCGACCTGCATCGCCTTCAGAGAAGCGAATATGAGTTCTTTAGAACTATGTACCTGGAGAAAGTCAGGTGAAAAGTGTTGCTAAACATTCACACCCGATCGAATCAAAAACTTGGGTTTTCAAAAAGATTTATTAGTACCGTGCGTTTTGTACAAATCGGCTAATAAAAAAGTTTTAACTTCGCGACTCAAAACCGGTAGGTTCCCCCGATGCCGGCCGTCC
>JAKONL010000338.1 GCA_022701965.1 Burkholderiaceae bacterium
ATAGCCGTAGTAGGGAATGACGGCGCTGATCCGCTCGGCCGACGCGCGTTTGAGCGCATCGACCATGATCAGCAGTTCCATCAGGTTCTCGTTGGTCGGTGCGCAGGTCGACTGGATGACGAAGACATCGCGAGCGCGCACGTTCTGGTTGATCTCCACCGTGACTTCGCCGTCCGAGAAACGACCAACGCGGGCGGCGCCCAGTTCCGTGCCGAGGTGCTTTGCGATGTCCGCCGCCAAGCCGGGATTGGCATTGCCGGTGAAAAGCATGAAGTCAGGGGATTGAACCTGCATGAGCGCGTCCAGCAATGCAAAAGCCTATCGAGAAGAACGACCGGTAGCGGCCAGTGTTCTGGCGCCTTCGCAGCGCATGTGCCTCGGAGCCATCACCGGAGCTTCCGGCACCACGGCCCGAAGGCCGTGGTTTCCATGTTTTGGCAGGGGAGAAAGGATTCGAACCTTTGCATGCTGGAATCAAAATCCAGTGCCTTAACCAGCTTGGCGACTCCCCTACACGGGTCGACGGCTTGCACCATCAACCGATATACGTCGCGCCGAAACGCTTGCAGCGATCCGGCTTTTACCTTCAGTCCGCCCAACCCCTCAGGGGATGAGCATCCAGGTTGCTGCACTGGCGAATCCGCCAGCCCTTGGGGAGCATGGCAAATTCCGCTTCGTGCGGCGGATTGTCACTGGCCGATCCGGCGGCGGTATTCATCGGAGCGAACACCGCACTGCCGGAACCGGTCATCCGGGCATCGTAACCTTGGCGGCCGAGCCATTCGATGGCTTCGGAAACCTCGGGGCAGAGCCGTTGGGCAACCGGCTGCAGGTCGTTGTGTCCAAACCCGAAGGCCTGATCGATGCGCCCTGCAGCAAAGCCAGAGAGTATAGCAGCAGGCGTGGCACGTTCAAGGTCCGGTGCCATAAAAATATCGCGGGTATCGATGCCCGCCGCCGGTTTGACGACGACAAAACGCGCCGCGGGCAGGGCGATCGGCGTCATGCGTTCGCCGATGCCTTCGACCCAGGCGTGATGTCCACCGAGGAAGAAAGGCACGTCCGCGCCCAGCGAGAGTCCGATCCCGGCGAGCGTCGACCGTGGCAGTCGCAGGTCCCACAACCGGTTGAGTGCGAGCAGGCAGGTGGCCGCATCCGACGAGCCGCCGCCCATGCCGGCCTGGGCGGGCACCTGTTTGTCGACGGCGATGTGCGCGCCCTGACCAGGCCGGGCGAAGGGCTGCAGCGCGCGCGCGGCGCGCAGGATCAGGTCGTCCTCGGGCAGCGGCACGGTGAGGTCTTCACGGCTAAGGCCGCCATCTCCGCGCAGTTCGACATGCAGCGTATCGCACCAGTCGATCAGCATGAACACCGACTGCAGGAGGTGGTAGCCATCGTCGCGCCGCCCGGTGATGTGCAGGAAGAGATTGAGCTTGGCCGGGGCCGGCAGGTCGTAGAGCGTTTTCATGGCGAAGAGACATGCCGCGCAATGGGCAAGGAGGACACCGATGGCGTTCAGGATCGTTCGAAAACGATGCGCAGGTCGGCGCGCGGCTGCGGTGTCGTGCGCACGGCGCGCAGGCGACCCTGGGCGATCTGCTGCAGGTCCGGTTGCCAGCCGGCGACCTGCTCGTCGCGGCCGTCGAGCCAGCCGAACAACGCACGCACCGGGATCGCCGCGCCCGTGGCCGCGACCAGCAGGGCATCGACAGACTCGTAGCGACGTGTCTCGGTGCCGTTCCTGAGCACGGCCTCGCCCGGTGCCCAGGTCAGTTCGGCCAGCGTGCTGCCGATGGGGCTGGTGAGCACGAGACTGCCACGTTCGGACGTTCCGCGCAGGTCGAACAGGGCGGCGAAGCCTTGCGCCTGATCGCCGTCGACCTGGAGCGACAGCCGGCCGCTCCAGCCTTCCATGCGCCCGGCCGCCGTGGCCGCTGCATCGGTGCGGACATCGGAGATCGCGCAGCCTGCCAGCAGAAGTGACAGGCCCCAGCCGCCGAGCGCCATGCCGATGGCGCGCCGGTCCAGCGACGTACCCACTACAGCTTGACCCGCAGGCGCTTGAGCGTCTCCTGCAGCGTCTCGTTTTCCGCATCGGCGAGTGCGGCCTCGCGCCACACCTTGAGGGCCGCTTCACGTTCGCCCGCCGTCCACAGCACCTCGCCGAAATGCGCGCCGATCTCCGGGTCCGGCCGGCGTTGGTAGGCGGCTTCGAGGATGGTGCGCGCATTGGCCGTGTTGCCGAGCCGGAATTCGACCCAGCCCAGGCTGTCCGCGATGAAGGGATCCTGCGGCGAGAGGTCGACGGCCTTGCGGATCAACGTGCGCGCCTCGTCGAGCCGCAGCTTGCGATCGGCCAGCGAATAGCCGAGCGCGTTGTAGGCGTTGTGGTTGTCGGGCTTGAGCGTGATCAGACGCCGCAGCAGACGCTCCATCTCGTCGAGGCGCTGGAGCTTCTCGGCCGTCATGGCCTGGTCGTAGAGCAGGTCGGGGTCGTCGGGCTTGGCGACCAGGGCCTCGGCCAGGAAATCGTAGGCCAGCTGGTATTGCTTGGCTTCGCGCAGCACCTGGAGTTCGGCCTGCTGCTGACGTGTCTTCTCCTCGGCGGTGCCCGCGGGCAGCGCTCGGACCATCTCGCGTGCCTGCTGCACCTTGCCCTGGCGGGCCAGGAGAAGGGCACTGCGCAACTGCACGGCGGTCCGGTCCTCGGATCCGTCGATGCGCGAGAGCCAGCGCGCGGCGCCCGTGTAGTCCTTGCGGCGCTCGGCCAGTTGCGACAGCAGCAGGTACGCCTGCGTCAGACCCCGCTTGCTCTCTTCCTTGGCGTCGGCCGCGGTCGCCAGCGCGACATAGCGCAAGGCCGATTTCTCGGCTGCCGCGTCCTGGCGGGCCTGGCCCTGCAGGCTGGCCAGCAGGACCCACGGCACGGGCAGATCGGGCTGCTCGGCCGTGAGGCGGGAGAGTTCGCTCGTCGCATCGGCGTAGCGGCGCAACTCGATGAGTGCCTGCGCGTAGGCGATGCGGATCTCCGGCAGAGCCTTGCCGCCGGCGAGATGGCGCTGGACCACGGCCTCGGCTTCCGATTGGCCGAGCACCAGCAGATCGAGCGCCAGCACGGCAGGGGCGTCGGATGCGGCATCGGCCGCCTGACCGGTGACCGCGGCCTGCAGCGCACCCGGCGCATCGCCGGCGACGACGCGCATGCGCCCGATGGTGGCCCATGCGACACCGGCGGTGGCCGGGTTCCTCAGTTCGTCGACCAGCGCGGCCTCGACTACCCGGGCGGCGGCCTGCTTGTCGGCGGCACGGCTGTAATTGCGCGCGATCACGGCCATCAGCACCGGCCGCTCGGGCAGCGGCGTGGCGGCGATCTCGGCGCGCAGCAGCGGCGCGGTCTCGTCGAGGCGGTTGAGCGCGATCAGGATCTGGAGTTCGTAGCGGCGGCCTTCCCGGGTGTCGGGGAGGGTCTGCTGCCAGGCGCGCGCCGCGGCCAGCGCGGCATCGCCCGAACGGGCCTGCAGGGCGATCTCGACGGCCCGCTGGAACAGGGCCTCGTCCCGTGTGCGCCGTGCCGCGTCGAGCACCAAGGCATAGCCGGCGCCGGGATCGCCCGAACGCAGGGTGATCTCGCCCATCAGCACTTCGTAGAACAGCTCGGCCGTCAGGGCCGATTTCTCGGGCGCTGGCTTGACCTCCTTGGGAGCCGCCGCGACCGGCGCGGGATCGACGATCGGTGCCGGACTGGTGGGCCGGGCCGGTGCCGGAAGGCCGCTCGGATCGGATGTCGTGGGCCCGGTCTGCGCTTGCACCGCGAGTGCGACCAGCGTGAGGGAGATGGCTGCCGCAAGGCGGAATCGTCGGGGCGGTGGGGTCATCGAACTCATAATAATCCAAGGGTTTTCGTGTGAGCGCCGAGAGGACATCGGGTTCC
>JAKONL010000344.1 GCA_022701965.1 Burkholderiaceae bacterium
CATCGCGACCACCGCCTGCACCCCGCCCAGCACCAGGATCTCGTCGGCGCCGGCCATCGCCATCGCGGTGACGATGGCCGGATGCGGGGCGCCCTGGTAGGGCGGTGCGGTCGCGACGATGCGCTTCACACCCGCCACCTTGGCCGTCAGCACGCTCATGTGGGCCGACGCCAGCAGCGGATATTTGCCGCCGGGGATATAGCAGCCGACCGCATTCACCGGGATGTTCCTGTGCCCGAGGACGATGCCGGGAAGGGTTTCGACTTCCACGTCCCTGATCGCGTCGCGCTGGATCTGCGCAAAATTGCGAACCTGCTTCTGGGCGAAGGCGATGTCCTCGATCTCGCGCGCCGACAGGCTGCGACGCGCCTTCTCGATGTCCGCCGCCGAGAGCCGGAAATCCGCCGGATCCCACTGGTCGAACTGCCGGCTGTAGTCGCGCACCGCCAGGTCGCCGCGCGCTTCCACGTCCCCGATGATCCGCTCGACGGTCGCACGGACCTTGGCATCGTCTTCGGCGCGGACCTGGACGTCCTTGCCGCGCTTGAGATATCTGATCATGGCTGAAGGCCTTCACTTGAGTTGTGCATACGTATGCAATCTCGATGGCGTGCATACGTATGCAAACAGGGGAAACCCTGATGAATGTCGGCGCACAGTCGAAGGAGGTCGCCGTGTACCGACGGCGATCCGGACCGCGGACCCATGGAGATAAGACGGAAGTACACAAAAATCCTTGTGCGCCGAGTCCTACGCCGTTAAGGTGCGGCTTCGTCCCCCATGCCGGAGCGAAGCGTGAAGCCCAATGTCGAGAACCTCGGTTTTTTCTGGATCGGCGAGGAGTTCGTCGCCGAGGCCGACTTCCTGGGCAAGCACATCAGCGTGCGGTGCCGCTACGACACCTATCAGCGGTGCTGGCGCAGCGACGTGTTCCTGGCCGGGGAGAGCGGCCCGCGTCGCCTCACCCTCGAGGCGTCGGATCTGTATGCGTCCACCAAGACGGGGGCCGTGCACCGCGGCATGCGGCTGGCGAAGTACGCGGTCCTGGGCATCGAAGGACCGGTCGCCACGCCGTCGAAAGACCGCGCCGCTTCCGCTTCGCCCGAGGAGGAGGTCGACGCGGTGAGGACCCGTCTGTTCCTGATGCACTGGTTGCAGGTGCTGGCACGCGCGTCGCGCGGCGTGCTGCACCGCGGCTGAGGATCGCAGGTCCTCGTGCGCTTCGAAGGAAGTCGATTCCGCCGGGCGCGCCGGCGGCGGCGACCGGTCAACCTGCGTCGTCGGCCGGACGCTCCGGAAAAAGCTTGAGCATCCGCCGGCCGGTGTGAGTGATCTTGGTCACCGTCGCGGTCGGGTTCATCCAGCCCGTCGGCGTCTTGACCGCCTTGCCCAGCACGCCTTCGACATGCCCGCCGAGCATCAGGATGTGGACGACATCGACGTCGTCGCCCCCATGGACCGCCACCGGCAATTTCCCGGAAGCGAGTTTTCGCAGAAGAATCATCGTCATGGGACGTGATTGTTAATGTGTCTTTACGCGGTCGCGCCGGCCCGTCGGCTCGAAGCGTGATGCATTTCCGGCGGCCTTCACGCGATCGACGAATCGGTGAAATTGTTGTGCGGCGGAGCCCGGCTTCAGCGTTGCAACTCCGCCAGCACGCGCTGGAGAGGCGCTGGTGAAACGCTGATGTAGCCGGAGTAGGGCACGTCGAGGTCCGCCGTCAGGTCGAGCGCTGCAGCGATCAGCGCCGCTGCCACGAAGAGACTGGCCACGACCGTGGCGTTGGCAGGGGCACCGTAGCCGTAGCTCCCGAAGACGAGGATGAGCCAGCAGACGACCAGCACCAGCAAAGGTGGCGGGATGGAGCTTTCGGCCTGTTCCACCAGTGCCCAGCGCAGTTCCACGATCCTGCCGTATTCCTGGCGCGCATCGTTCCACACGGCGAGGCTCTGGCTGTCGCTTGGCGTGATCGCACGCAATGCGTCGCCGACGGCATTGAGCATCTGCTCGGACGTCATGTCCGATGTGAGGACCGGATCCGCACTGACGAAACTGCCTCGACCCGCAGCGCGGGCGACATAGGCCTTGAGGCGCGCGCGTGTTTCCATGGCGCCGGGACCGAACGTCGCCAGCGTGCGGTCGAGAAGGATCAGGTTGGTGGCGTACGAGTGGAGGTCGCGGTTGATGCCGTCGAAGCGGTTCTTCGCCGTGTTGATCATCAGGCCCATGACCAATGCCGTCATGGTGACGAAGATGCCGGCGATGGAGCGGATCACATGACGCGTCTCCTCGCCGCGGTGGTGGGGCGGAAAGTACCTGAAGAGCAGCAGGCCGCCCATCGCGGAGCCGAACATGCAGGCCAGTGTGATCACGAAGACTTCGGTCGGATTCATGTGCTCGCGCCTCTCGTCGGATGGGAGGTTCGCATTTTCGTCAACCGTCGGGCGCGACGCATGCCCGGACGGCCGGATCGGCGCGACTGCCCAGCAAGGACAAGATCCTCGATCAATTACATTAGCGGCGCATTGGCTCCATGAGGAAGTGCGACGACCGTGAGATCCACGTCGTCGACATTAGGGAATCCAGAAATGGAACTGCCCCCGCAACTGTAGGCACCGAGCAAGCTTTCGGAAAACCACTGGACGAGACGTCCGGGAAGGTCGAGAGCCAGCGATGAAGTGCCAGTCAGGAGACCTGCCAGCGCACCACCAAATCATTGCCGGCGGGGTGTCCGGGAAGTGAGCGGCTTCCCGGTCCCCAGAGGTTCGGTGCATGGCTATGCCTGTCCTCGTTCGCGGGGACGGGGCCGCTTTTCGCTTCCTGCATCGCAAGGGCTCGTCATGGAGCGACCCCGAGGATGTTCGATCGATACCTTGCCGTTGCCGCACTGGCTGTCGCGGTCACGGTCTCGGCCCCTGCCGCCGCTGGCGCCATGGACTTTCCACTCACGCTCGAGAACAGCGGGCAGGCGCTGCGGTTCGACAGGGCGCCCGCGTCCATCGTGAGCATCGGGCAAGGTGGC
>JAKONL010000385.1 GCA_022701965.1 Burkholderiaceae bacterium
CCCCGCACCGTCGGCGCCGATGCACGCCGGGCCGGTGCCGGGCGGCGATGTCGCGGCGCCCGCCTGTCCGACCTGCGAGGCGGCGATGGTGCGGCGCATGGTCCGCACGGGCGCCCGGGCCGGCGCCGGGCGGCGATGTCGCGGCGCCCGCCTGTCCGACCTGCGAGGCGGCGATGGTGCGGCGCATGGCCCGCACGGGCGCGCGGGCCGGCTCCTCGTTCTGGGGCTGCTCGCGCTTTCCGGCCTGCAGGGGCACGCGATGACACGTGCCGCGACGAGCGTCTCGGGCCGCATCCGGCTTCGCCTCGCCTGCGCCGTCGTCTGCGCCCTGGCGGCCTCGGGCGCGGGTGCCCAGCGGGTCTACAAGTGCACGTCCGGCCGTTCGGTGTCGTACTCGCACGTGCCGTGCTTCGACGCGCAGGTCGTCGACGTCGTGCCGACGCAAGGGATGGACCGCGCCAGCGGCGTCAGCCGAAAGGGTTCCGACGTGCAGCGCATCGAGCATCGCGCGATGCTCGCCGACGCGCTCAAGCCCTTGACCGGGATGGACGAGAAGCAGTTCGACCGGTTCAGCGATCGTCAGCGCCTGGACCCGCAGGTGCGCGAGGCCTGCGACCAGCTCGACGCCCGGCTGGCGCAGCAGGAGGCCCAGGCCGCCCAGCCCGGCACCGACGCGGAACGCAAGGCCTACGCGACGCTGCTGTTCGAGAGCCGACAGCGCTACCGACGGCTGCGCTGCTGAACGTGGTTCGGATCGACCTGCGGACCTCGGACCTGCCCACCGACGGTGGTTGCGGACGTTTCGGGTCGTCGATGAACCCGCCTGCAATCCGTCAGGCCGGCCGCCACGTCCCCGGCGCCAGCCCGTCGAGCGCGTACGGCCCGATGGCCGCGCGGACCAGCCGCAACGTCGGGTGCCCGACCGCCGCCGTCATCCGCCGCACCTGCCGGTTGCGGCCCTCGCGGATGGCCAGCTCGATCCAGGTGGTGGGGATGGCGGCGCGCACGCGGATCGGCGGATCGCGCGGGCCGATGGCGGGCGGGGCGTCCAGGCGCCGCGCGCGCGCCGGGCGCGTGGGACCGTCGTTGAGCCGCACGCCGTCGCGCAGGGCCGCGAGCGCCGCGTCGTCCGGCTCGCCCTCGACCTGCACCCAGTAGACCTTCTCCATCTTGAAACGCGGATCGGCGATGCGCGCCTGCAGCCGACCGTCGCCGGTCAGCAGCAGCAGCCCCTCGCTGTCGGCGTCCAGCCGGCCGGCGACGTACACGCCGGGCAGGTCGATGAAGTCCTTCAGCCCGCGCCAGCGGCCCTCGGGCGTGAACTGGCTCAGGACGCCGTAGGGCTTGTGGAAGCGGATGAGGGGAGGAGGGGCGATCGGCTCAGACGATGAGCCGCAAATCGACGGAATCGGCTCACTGCCGAGGCGCGGGGTGCGTCGACGATCGCCTTTGTCCATGGACTCGACTCAGGCCCCGCGAAAGCACGACAAGCCCCAGGGCGTCAGCTTGACCGGCAGGTGATGGTGCTGCGACGCGTCGGCGATGCCGAAGCGGAACACCTGCACGTCCATGAAGGCCGGCTCGGGCAGCACCGTGCCGCGCGCGCGGAAATAGGCGCCGACGTGCAGGCGCAATTCGTAGACGCCGACGTCGAACAGTGGCTCGGGACCGTCGAGGCCGTCGACCACGCCCTGCGGGCCGACCCGGCCGGAGACGACCGGCGCCCAATGCTCGGCGCCGTCGATGGATTCGTAGCGCGCGACGTCGACACGCATGTCCCTGGCGACGACGCCATTGGCGACATCGACGACGTGGATGGAGACGGCTTGCATGGAGAGTTTTTCCTGTTGGATGTTCGAGGGTCACGTCACCTGATCACGCCGCACCCAACTCATCGAGAAGCGTGCGGGTCTCGTCGATCAGTACCGGAAGCGCCGTCTGCACCACGGTCCAGACTGTGCCGACATTGACATTCGCATAGCCATGAATGAGTTGGTTTCGGAAGGCCACGATCTTTGGCAGATCCGAAATGCGGCACGCCAGCCTTGCATCCAGTTTGGACAATTGATTTAACGCTTCACCAATGACTTCGAATTTCCGTTCTACCGCCGCCTGCGCCATGACGTTGGCCGCATAGGCAGAAGCATCCATGCCTTCAACAAAGCTTTGGATCGTCAGAGCCGATTCCTTCACATCCCAAAGGAAGGCGCGTGGATCACGCCGCATAGACCAACTCACGACTCCGATCGATGTCCGCAAGCACGAAGGGATTGCGGATCGCTCCGGCTTCCACGAGATCGACGTCGCGTCCCAGCAGTTGTTCCAGATCGGCCTTGGCACCGAAGAAGGTGTCGAGATCGACGCCGACGTCCGGTGCGAATTCCACGAGGAAATCCACGTCGCTGCGCGTGAGATCGAAATCGTCGATGCGCGCGGCGGAGCCGAAGACGTCGAGCCGGCGGATGCGATACCGCCGGCAGATGACGGAGATTTCGGTGCGATGCCGCGCGATGGAGGGGTGCATGACCGAAGTCTACCGAGGCGACCTACTTGCCCCACCCGTCCCGCATCCCCGCCGCGCGGTTGAACACGGGACCGCCGCCGGCGCTGCCCGCCTTGGCGTCGGCGACGAAGTAGCCGTGCCGCTCGAACTGGAAACCCGTGCCGTCCGCCGCGTCGGCGAGCGAGGGCTCGACGAAGGCCGACGTCGTCACCAGGCTGTGCGGATTGAGCTCGTCGAGCAGCTCGCCGCCGCCGGGCTTCTCGGCCGCGAACAGGCGCTCGTAGAGCCGCACCTCGGCCGCCACGG
>JAKONL010000411.1 GCA_022701965.1 Burkholderiaceae bacterium
CCGCCGCCAGGTCCGTCGCCTCGGCGCCCGCCGGTGCCCACGGGTCGGCCGTGGCCGTCGCACGGCCCGCGGACGGGCCGCGGCCGTGTGCGGCGATCTGCCGCGCCAGGAAGCGCGCCGAGGCGTCGCGCGCCTTGCGCCGCGTCGTCCACCGCCAGAGCAGCAGCGCGGCGGCCGCGGCGAGCAGCGCGCAGATCGCGGCGGCGAGGACCGCCTCAGACATGCATTTCCCCGAAGCCGGTGACCGCCGGCCGGGCGGGGTGGCCCGAGGCCGCCGCGTCGCGGGCGTGCTGCGAGCGTTGCAGGCCCTGGCGGAAGCGCGTGATCTTGGGCGAATGCGGTGCGATGCCGAGCGTGGCCCAGCGGTCGATCTCGCGGCCGTCGGGCGCCGAGGTCGGGTCGTAGCGGTAGAGCTCCTGCATCGCCACCACCGTGTCGTTGACGCCGGTGATCTCGGAGATCGACAGGATGCGCCGCTGGCCGCCCGGGAGCCGGCCGATCTGCACGATGAAGTCGACCGCGTTGGCGATCTGGCGGCGCAGGCTGGTCTCGCTGCCCTGGTAGCCCGCGAAGCCGGCGAGCATCTCCAGCCGGTAGAGGCATTCGCGCGGCGAACTCGCGTGGATGGTGCCCATCGAGCCGTCGTGGCCGGTGTTCATGGCCTGCAGCATCTCGATCACCTCGGCGCCGCGCACCTCGCCCACGATGATGCGGTCGGGCCGCATGCGCAGGCTGTTGCGCAGCAGGTCGCGGATGGAGACCTGGCCGGCGCCGTCGAAGCCCCCCGAGCGGCTCTCCAGGCGCACCACGTGCGCATGTCCCAGCGACAGCTCGGCCGTGTCCTCGATCGACACCACGCGCTCGGTCGCCGGGATGAAGGTCGCCAGCGCGTTGAGCAGCGAGGTCTTGCCCGAGCTCGTGCCGCCGCTCACCAGGATGTTGCAGCGCGCTTTCACGGCGATGTCCAGCAGCTGCGCCATGCCGGCGTCGAAGGTGCCCAGGCGCACCAGCTCCGACGGCGTCAGCGGATCCTTCCTGAACTTGCGGATCGACACCGAAAGCCCGTCGATCGCCAGCGGCGAGATCACCACGTTGATGCGTCCGCCGTCGGGCAGGCGCGCGTCGACCATCGGGTTGGCTTCGTCGAGCCGGCGGCCGACCGGCGCCAGGATGCGGCGCACGATGCGCAGCACGTGGGCCTCGTCGGTGAAGCGCAGCGTCTCGCGCTGCAGCATGCCGCGCCGCGAGACGTAGACCTGCTTGTGGCCGTTGATCAGGATGTCTTCCACCGCCGGGTCGTTGAGCAGGTCCTCCAGCGGGCCGAAGCCGGCGAGTTCCTTGGTCAGCGCATCGGCGATCAGCTGGATCTCGCGGTCGTTCACCGGCACGCGCTGCTGGCGGATGAAGGTGTCGAGCTCGAGCTCGACGAACTGCTGGATCGCGGCGCGCGACAGCCGCCCGAACTCGGCGCCGAGCTCCTCGATGCGTCCGAGCAGGTGTTCGTGCGTCCAGCCCTTGATGTCCTGGAACTGTTGGGTATGGACGAAGCCGTCGCTGTCGCCGTCGTCCGCGAATTCGATGAAGGGGGGCATCGTCAGTTCTCCCGTGCGCGCCGGCCCGCGATGCCGGCGATCTGCGTCATGAAGCCGGCGCGCGGCCTGGCGGGCGCCGGCGTCGCGGACGACGCGGCCTCCGCGGGCGGGGCGCCCGGACCGGCGGTCGCGAGCTCGCGCTGCAGCGTTTTCGTCATCCCGGTCACGGCCTGCGTGTAGGGGTCGTTGCGCGTGGTGCGCACCAGCATTTCGCCGCGGCAGGCGGCGCCGAGCAGCGCGGTGCGGCGCATCGGCAGCACGTGGGCGAGCGGCAGGCGCAGGCGCGCGGCGATGTCGCGCGCCGACAGCGCGACCGCGGGGTCGAGCTTGTTCACCACCAGGGAGAAGCGCTGCGTCTCGATGCCGCGCGCCTCCAGCTCGCGCAGCATGCCGGCGGTCGACACGATGGAGCCGATGCCCTGGTCGCAGACGACCCAGGTGCGGTCGGCCTCGGCCACCGTCTGCGCGAGGAAGTCGATGGTGGTGAAGCCGCCGAGATCGATGAATTGCCAGTCGAAGAAGTCGTTGAGCCGGCGGATCAGTGCGGCCGAGTCGGCGTGCGAGATCTCGCGCACCTGCGCCAGGCTCGAAGGCAGCGGCAGCACGGCGGCGCCGCCCGCGTGGTGGGCCAGCGCGGTGTGCAGCAGCGTCTGGTCGAGGCGGCGCAGGTTGTGCACGCCGTCGACGAAGCTGAAGGTGCTCTGCGTGTCGAGGTAGAGCAGGCCGTCGCGCGCGGGCAGGCCCAGGTCGAGCAGCGCGGCGCGCGACGTGGCGTCCTGCATCAGGAGCGCCAGGCTCGCGGCGAGCGTCGTGGTGCCGAGGCCGGCGCGCGCCCCGAGCAGGGCGACGGTACGGCCCCGCGCGGACGCCGCCTGCACGCTGCGGCGCTCCAGCAGCGCGGCCAGGGTCGCCGGCACGTCGCGCGAGGGCGCCGCCATGTCGACGAAGTCGTCGACGCCGGTGCGCAGCGCGGTCAGCAGCGTCGCCGATTCGGCGGCCGTGCCCAGGCCCAGGACGGCCACCGCGGGCCAGTCGCGCCGCAGATAGCGGTGCAGGGTCGAGGCCGTGGCCGTGCAGGGCGCGCAGAAGTCGACGAACACCGCGCGCGGCGAGACGGCGGCGATGCGTTCGTCGAGCGCCTCCGGCGTCATCGGAACCGCCTCGACCCTGCCCTGGCGCTGGAGCGCTTCGGTGAGCCAGCTGATGTGGGAACCGGTCTCGGAGGCGAGGAGGTAGGTGTCGGGCGTGTTCATGGCGAGCGCGTTCAGCGGGAGAAACCCGGCATGGCGTCGCCGGAGGCGCCACCGAGGAAGATCGAGCGCCAGACCGGGCCGTCGCGCTGTTCGGCGACGCCGGGCAGCTGCGCCGACAGGTCGGTGCCGCGCGCGATCGGCCTGACCAGGTGCGGCGTGGCGATGATGACCAGCTCCTTCTCGGTCGACGAGAAGACGCTGTTGCGGAAGAAGGTGCCGATCACGGGCAGGTCGCCAAGCAGCGGCACCTTGTCGACGCTGGAGGTGGTGGCGCGGCTGACCAGGCCGCCGATCACGAAGCTCTCGCCGTCGCCCAGCTCGACCGTGGTGTCGGCACGCCGCGTGCTGATGGCCGGCACCGCCACGCCGTTGAGGCTGAGCGCGTTGGTGTAGTCGAGGTCGCTGGCCTCGGGCGCGACCTTCAGCACGATGCGTTCGTTGGACAGCACCGTCGGCGTCACGGTCAGGCCGATGCCGAAGGACTTGTATTCGATCGATGTCGTGCCCAGCCCCTGCGGCACCGGGATCGGCAGCTCGCCGCCCGACAGGAAGCTCGCGCTCTGCCCGGAGAGCGCCACCAGCGTCG
>JAKONL010000456.1 GCA_022701965.1 Burkholderiaceae bacterium
AACGGCGTGCGGCTGGACGACAGCATCGAGGCGGCGCGCGAGATCGGCATGCGCTTCGTCGCCACGCGCGGCAGCATGAGCGTCGGCCGGTCGCAGGGCGGCCTGCCGCCGGACCGCGTGGTCGAGCGGGAGGACGCCATCCTCGCCGACACGCAGCGCCTCATCGAGCGCCATCACGACGCCTCGCACGGCGCGATGACGAACGTCGCGGTCGCGCCCTGCTCGCCCTTCAGCGTGAGCCGCGACCTGATGCGCGAGTCGGCGTCGCTCGCGCGGTCGTTCAGGGGCCTGGGCGTGCGCCTGCACACCCACCTGGCCGAGAACGACCACGACATCGCCTACAGCCGCGAGAAGTTCGGCTGCACGCCGGCCGAATACGCGCAGGACCTGGGCTGGCTCGGCCACGACGTCTGGCACGCGCACTGCGTGAAGCTGGACGCGCCCGGCATCGCGCTGTTCGCCGCGACGCGCACCGGCGTCGCGCACTGCCCGTGCAGCAACATGCGCCTGGCCTCGGGCATCGCCCCGGTGCGCCGCATGCTCGATGCCGGCGTGCCGGTCGGGCTCGGCGTGGACGGCAGCGCGAGCAACGACGGCGCGCACATGGTCAACGAGGCGCGGCAGGCGCTGCTGCTCGCCCGCGTGGGCCGGTCGCTGGAACCGTTCGGCTGCGACCACGGCCCGGCGGAGATGACGGCGCGCGACGCGCTGGCCGTCGCGACGCGCGGCGGTGCCGAGGTGCTCGGCCGCGCGGACATCGGCCATCTGGCGCCCGGCATGTGCGCCGATCTCGCGCTGTTCGATCTCGACACCGTCGCCTTCGCGGGCGGCGCGGTTCACGACCCCGTGGCGAGCCTGCTGCTGTGCGCGAGCCCGCAGTCGGCCTTCACGGTCGTCAACGGCCGCGTGGTGGTGCGGGAGGGCCGGCTGACGACGCTCGACGTCGGCCCCCTGGTGGAGACGCACAACCGGCTGGCGTTGCGGCTCGCGCTCAGTGCAGGAACCTGAACAGCTGGATCAGGTTGTTGATGAAGTCGAGGATCAGTTGCATCGGACGTCCCGTTCGGATTGCGCAGCGGAGCGCCCATTGTCGGTGTCCCGGCGCGACCGCCGGCCGGCGGCGTCGACTCCCATCTAGCACAACCGCGGCCACTGTCGTCAAAAATCGGTCACGATATTGGAAGGGATTTCCATAGTGAAAACACTTTCCACTTTCTCCTAGCATTGCGCCAGTCGGCTGCCGGGTCCCGGGCAGGCAGCGCGCAGCCGCCTGCCACGCGTCCGCGTGTCCGGCATCCGGCTTGCCCCATGCAAAGGAGACATTCTTGAAACTCGATCGATCATTCCCCCTGAGGCTCGCATCGACGACCGGCCTCGCGCTGGCGATCGCCGCCTGCGGCGGCGGCGGCAACGACGACGCGGCAGGCGCCGCGGCGACCCCGGCACCCACCACCCCGGCGACGACGGCGCCGCCGACCACGACGCCGCCCGCGACCACCACGCCACCCGTGGCGACCACGCCGCCGGCGACCACGACCCCGCCGGTCGCGGAGGTCACGGACAAGAGCTTCGACACCTACTACAACGTGTGCCGCGGCACCGATCCCAAGTGCTACAACGACTGGGGCGCGTTCGCCACCACCCCCAACCGCGTGCTGATCTACTCGCGCACCGCCGGGCCGCGCCATGCGAACCTGGGCACGCCGATGGACCCGGGCCTGAACCCGGTCATGAACAGCGACAACCTCATGCAGGCGGGCCTCAAGCGGATGCTCGAGGCCGCCGGCATCACGGTCGACTGGACCGAGGACGTCGCGGTCCTGGGCAACCGCATCAACAACTACAAGGCGGTGATCTTCGCGAGCTCCAACCGCGACACGCTCTGGAACAGCGCCGTGCCGACCAGCAACGACGCCGCCCGCACGGCGCTGCGCAACTACATGCGCCGCGGCGGCGGTTTCGTCGGGCTGCACAACGCCTTCGGCGCCGAATACAACTGGCCCTACTACGAGGGCCTGCTGGGCAACGCCAATTTCTACAACCATGCGCCCAACCGCGCCGGCGTGGTCGAGCTGATCGGCAAGGACGTGTCGACCGACGGCATTCCGCAGCGCTTCGACTTCCAGGACGAGTGGTACAACCTCATGCCGTTCCCGACCAACGTCAAGTTCCTCGCCAAGGTCGACACCGACACGCTGCGTCCGCTCACGGCGGCACCGCATCCGGGCCACGCCGGCTTCCATCCCGTCGCCTGGTGCCAGTACTACGACGGCGGCCGCGCCTGGCTGTCCACGCTCGGACACAACGCCAACTCCTTTTCCGCCGACCTGAGCGGCGCCGGTGCCGAGCCGTTCCAGAAGCTCGTCGTGCAGGGCGTCAAGTCGGCCATGGGCCTCACGCCCTTCTGCACCGAATGACGGAGACCACCACCATGAAACTCAAGAAACTCGCAACCGTGCTGCTCACCTGCGGCGTGATCGCCTCGCCGCTCCTGCTCAACGGCTGCGGCGGCGGCGATGGCGACGGCAACGCGTCCACCGGCAACAACGGCGCGACGCCCGCGCCGGCGCCTCAACCCACGCCGTCGACGCCTTCCACCACCACGCCCGCCGCGTCCCTCAAGGACTGCTGCACCGCCGGCGACAAGGACTTTCCGAAGGTCGGCGGCAACCTGGGCAACCAGAACTACTCCAGCCTCAAGCAGGTCACCCGCGAACAGGTCGGCCAGCTCGGCGGCGCCTGGGTCAACCGCATCGAAGGCGGCCTGACCACCGGCGTCAACCAGAGCACCTCGGTGGTCGTCGACGGCGTGATCTACATCGAATCGGCGCTCGGCAACGTGATCGCGGTGGACGGCAAGACCGGCGCGACCAAGTGGAAGTGGACCACCCCGCACGGCGTGGTGACGCGCCGCGGCGTGGCCGTCGCCAAGGACCTGGGCCTGGTCTACACGCTCGCCGGCGGCAACCGGCTGATCGCGCTCAAGAAGGACACCGGCGAGGTCGCCTGGACCAAGCAGTACCCGGGCACGACCGACCCCGACTTCGTCGGCGCGGTGCAGAAGGTGGCGCTGGTCTATCACGACAAGCGCCTCTACATCGGCACCAACGACGGCAACCGCGGGGCCGCCTTCTCGGCCGACGCCACCAACGGCAACGTGCTGACCGCGTTCTGGGGCGTGCCGCGCAAGGGCGAGCCGGGCTACGAGACCTGGGGCAACGCGCCGGAGACCGACCGCACCGGCGCCACGCCCTGGATCCACCCGGCCGTCGATCCCGAGCTCAACCTCGTCTACTGGACCTTCGGCAACACGCGCGGCGGCTCGTCGCAGAACGGCTCCACCCGACCGGGCCTGAACCTGTTCGCCAACTCGATCGTCGCGCTGGACCTGAAGACCGGCGCCTACAAGTGGCACTTCCAGTCGGTGCACCACGACATCTGGGACATGGACAACGTGATGGCGCCGGTGCTCGCCGACGTCAAGATCGGCGGCGTGGACCGCAAGGTGGTCATCTACGGCAGCAAGACCGGCATGTACTACATCCTCGACCGCAAGGACGGCAGCGCACCGCTGGGGATCGACGAGGTGGCCGTCAAGCAGGATCCGCGTCAGGCCACCTGGCCGACCCAGCCGATCCCGCGCCAGGGCGCCTGGACGGCGACCTGCATGGTCGACCAGCCGCTGGGCACGGCGGCCCCGGGCGACCCGAACCGGGCCGTGCCCAACTACGTCACCGGCTGCC
>JAKONL010000474.1 GCA_022701965.1 Burkholderiaceae bacterium
AGGCCGACAGCACCGTGCAGGGCCGGGGCGTGCCCAACTACCTGGGCGCGCCGGCCATCGCGCCGGACGGCCTGTCGGCCTGGGTGCCGTCCAAGCAGGACAACATCTACCGCGGCCGGCTGCGCGACGGCGCCGACCTCAACTTCGAGACCACGGTGCGCGCCATCGACTCGCGCATCGCCCTGGGCGCGCTCGTCGAGGATGCCGCCGCGCGGATCGACCACGACAACGCCAGCCTCGCGAGCGCCAGCGTGTTCCACCCGAGCGGCGCCTATCTGTTCACCGCGCTGGAGACCAGCCGGCAGATCGCGGTGGTCGATCCGGTGGGCCGGCGCGAGCTGTTCCGCGTCGACGCCGGCCGCGCGCCGCAGGGGCTGGCGGTGTCGGCCGACGGGCTGACCCTGTTCGTCGCCAACTTCATGGACCGCACGGTCGGCGCCTACGACCTCGGGCCGCTGGTCGGCTTCGGCCAGTTCGCGCTGCCGGCAAAGGCCACGCTGGCGGCGGTGGCGACCGAAAAGCTCGCGGCCCAGGTGCTGCGCGGCAAGCAGTTCTTCTACGACGCCCGCGACACGCGGCTCGCGCGCGACGGCTACATGAGCTGCGCTTCCTGCCACAACGACGGCGGCCACGACGGCCGCACCTGGGACCTGACGAGCCTGGGCGAAGGCCTGCGCAACACGACCGCGCTGCGCGGCCGCGCGCAGCAGGGCCGCCTGCACTGGAGCGGCAATTTCGACGAGGTGCAGGATTTCGAGGCGCAGATCCGAACGCTCGCCGGCGGCACCGGCCTGATGACCGATGCGCAGCTGGCGACCGGCACGCGCGGCCAGCCGCTGGGCGACGCCAAGGCCGGCGTCAGCGCCGACCTCGACGCGCTGGCCGCCTACCTGGCCTCGCTCGACGCCTTCGCGGCCAGCCCGGCGCGCCAGGCCGACGACACGCTGACAGCATCGGCGGTCGCGGGCCGCACGGTGTTCCAGAACCAGTGCCTGAGCTGCCACGGCGGCTCGGCCTTCACCGCGAGCGCGGCCGGCGTGCTCCGGGACGTCGGCACGCTGAAGACGACCAGCGGCACGCGATCGGGCGCGGCGCTGACGGGCATCGACATCCCGACGCTGCGCGACGTCTGGGCCACCGCGCCCTACCTGCACGACGGCTCGGCCGCGACGGTGGAGGACGCCATCCGCGCCCACACCAAGCTTGCGGCACTGTCGGCTGCGGACCTGACCAGCGTCGCCGCCTTCGTGCGCCAGATCGGCGGCACCGAACCCGCCGTGACCGCGCCCTCGACCACCCCGACGCCCACGCCGACGCCCGTGCCCTCGACGACCGTGCGCGGCCGCTACGTGCGTTTCGAGGCGCTGTCGGAGGTGCGGGGCGGGCCGTGGGCGTCGATGGCCGAGTTCTACATGCTGGACAAGAACGCGCAGGTCCTGTCGCGCACCGGCTGGAGCGTCAGGTCGGTCGACGGCCAGGAAACCTCCGCCGAGAACGGCCGGGGCGCGAACGTGCTCGACGGCAATGCCGCGACGATGTGGCACACGCCGTATTCCCCCACCAGCACGAACTATCCGCACTGGATCGTCATCGACACCGGCGCGACGCGCGATTTCTACGGCTTCCGCTACCAGCCGCGCAGCGGCGGCGACAACGGCACCGTCGACGGCTACCGCATCTACGTCTCCAGCGACGGCGTGAACTGGGGCCAGCCGGTGAAACAGGGCAGCCTCGCGGCGCTCGGGGCGCGCGACCAGACCAAGTCGGTGATGTTCGGTGGCTGAGACCTCGAGCGCCACCCCGGCGCGCCGCGCGTTCGGGCTCGTGGCGGTGCTCGCCGCGGTCCTGGCGCTGGCGTCCTCGGAACAGGGCCGCTGGCACGCGTACCGGCAGGCCGAACTCGGCGAGACGCTGTTGCAGGGCGCGGGGCCGGATCGCCTCGTCGGTGCCGGCCGGATGCCTGCCGACAGCGCTGCGATGGTGCTGCGCGGGCGCCTGGCCGGCCACCCCGGGCACCTGCCGCCGGAGGCCACGCGCTGCGTCAATTGCCACGCGACCGGTGCTTCGGCGGCCCGGCCGGCGGCGGTCTCGTTCGGCCCGTCGCTCGATGCGACGCTGCTCGTGCGCGCCTTGCCGCGCCGGGGCGGACCGCCGTCGCGCTACGACGCCGACAGCCTGTGCCGCCTGCTGCGCGAGGGCATCGACCCGGCCTGGGTCGTGGTCGACGCCAGCATGCCGCGCTACGACATCAGCGATGCGCAATGCGAGGCGCTCTGGATGCGCCTGGCCCGGCCGTCGGTTTTCTGAGGTGTACCCCGTCATGCAACGCCGTCGATTGCTGCGTGCCGCCGCCGGTCTGGCCGCGACCGCGGGGCTGGGCACCGCCCGCGCGCACGGCGGGCTGGTGCTGCCGCCGGTGGCGCCGCCGCCCGCGCTGCGGCTGCGGCTGCACGACGGGCGCACGGTCTCGCCCGCGGCGCTGCTCGAGGGGCGCGTGACGGCGCTGCAGCTCATGTTCACCGGCTGCAGCGCCACCTGTCCGATCCAGGGCGCGCTGTTCGCCGAGGTCGAGCGCCTGCTGCTCGCGCAACGGGCGGTGCCGGGCGACGTGCAGCTGGTCTCCGCCAGCATCGACGCGCTGGGCGACGACCCCAGGGCACTCTCGGCGTGGCTCGCGCGCTACGGCGCCGGCGCGTCGTGGCGGGCGGCGACCCCGGCCGTCGCCGATCTCGACCGCTGGCTGGATTTCCTGCAGGGCAGGCGCGGCGGTGTCGATCGCCACACGACGCAGGTCTTCCTGTTCGACCGGCAGGGCCGGCTGGTGCTGCGCACGGTCGATCTGCCGCCGGCGTCGCAGGTGGTGCGGCTTCTGGCCGAGCTGGCGGGCTCCAGGGGCTGAGCGAGCGGCCTGCGGAGGTGCTGCCGCTAGAGCAGCCTCGAGATCCCGCGTGCGGTCGCCAGCAGCGGCGGCAGCATCGTCTCCTGCATCACCTTCGCGCTCGTGCGATTGGCCTGGCCGCTGATGTTGAGCGCCGCGACCATGCGTCCGCTGCGGTCGACGACCGGCGCGGCGACCGATACCAGGCCTTCCTCCAATTCCTGGTTGACCAGGCACCAGCCCTGGCGTTTTGCCTGCGCGATGCGGGCGAGGAGGGCGTCGACGTCGGTCACGGTGTAGCGCGTGAGGGGCTCGCGTGCGGAGGCCTCGATGCGACGGCGGGTCTCCGCCTCGCCCAGGTCCGACAGCAGCAGGCGTCCCATCGACGTGCATGAGGCCGGCAGGCGCGAGCCCACGCCCAGGCTAATGCTCATGATCTTCTGCGTCGCCACCCGCATCACGTAGACGATGTCGGTGCCGTCGAGCACGGCGGCCGAGCAGGATTCCTGCACCTCGTGCGCCAGCGCGTCC
>JAKONL010000480.1 GCA_022701965.1 Burkholderiaceae bacterium
CGTGCCGCGGGTGGCGGCTTCCATCTCGCGCTTCTGGTTCTCCATCCGCTGCGACCACAGGTAGCCGCCGAGCGCGCCGACGCCGGCGCCGATCGCCGCGCCGGTTCCCGCACGGCCGCCGGTGACCGCGCCGATGGCCGCGCCGCCGAGTGCGCCGGCACCGGCACCGATGCCGGTGTTGCGTTGCGTGTCGGTCATGCCGGCGCAGCCGGTCAGCAGGACGGCCAGCGCCGCGGTGGTGAGTACGAGTTTTTTCATGGAAAGGTCCCTTCGGTCGGTGATGACGGAGATCGCAGCGTGGCTGCGGGAGACTGGTCATTATCCCGTTGCGACGTCCCGCCTCAGGGCCGGCAGGAGCGGACCGGAATGTAGTGTTTGGTATTTACCCGGGCGTCGAAGCTTTGCCCTGCAAGGCCCGGATGCTACTTTTCTGATAGCGCAACGCTTTCGCCCCCACGCGAGCTCGCGGACTCGACCGACAGGGAAAACCTGGGTTTCAGGGGCGCGGTGCACCGTCGCGCGGTCGCCCCGGGTCGTCGTCCGCCGCTGGTGCGTCGTCGGCGGGCGAGGCCATCTCTCCGCCTTTGCGTCCGGAGAACATGGTCCACCAGACGATGAGCGCCAGCACGGCGAGGGCGCCAAGCGCTTCGAGCAAAATCAGACCCATGACTAAAGGACTCCGTTGGTGGCTGGCGTGCTCGGCGATTCTGGCGACGATGCTCGGCTGCTCGACCGGGATGCGCGTTCCCGAGACGACCGCGGGCGGCGGCGGTGCCGCGACGACACCGCTCTCGCCGAATGGGGTTCCTGCGCCGCTCGGCCCGCTGACCGGCTCGCTGACGCATCCCAAGAGCCGCTGGGTTCCGGTCGACTGGTCGGAGCTGCCCGGTTTTGCCGACGACCCGACGCACGAGGGCTGGTCGGCCATGATCTCCAATTGTGCCCGGCCCAATGCCGCGTTCGCGCCGCTGTGCCAGGACGTGAGGCGACTCGCCATCGCCGATGCCGACCTGCAGCGCCGCTGGATGATGCAGCGGTTGCAGCCGTACCGCGTCGAGTCGCTCACGGGCCAGACCGATGGCCAGCTCACCAGCTACTACGAACCGGTCTACGACGCTTCCCGGCGACCGACGGCCCAGTTCAACGTACCGCTCTACGCGGTGCCCGACGGACTCGCGCCGCGCCGCGCCTGGTACACGCGCCAGCAGATCGAGACGCTGCCCGAGGCCCAGGCCGCGCTGCGCGGCCGCGAGATCGCCTGGATGGCCGACCCGGTCGACGCGATGATGCTGCACATCCAGGGCTCCGGCCGGCTGCGCCTGACCGACGCGGACGGCTCCCAGCGCGTGGTGCGCATGGCCTACGCGGCGACCAACGAGCAGCCCTACCGCAGCATCCAGGCATGGCTATCAGCCAGGGCGCGGGCCGCGTGAGCCGCTGGCCGGACGACACCAAGGCCTGGGTGGCGCAGAACCCGCAACGCGTGCAGCAGCTGATGTGGAGCAATCCCCGCTTCGTGTTCTTCCGGGAGGAGCCGCTCACCGAGGTCGACGCATCGTCGGGCCCGCGCGGTGCGCAGGGCGTTCCGCTGACCGCCGGACGCTCGATCGCCGTCGATCGCGACAGCATTCCCTATGGAACGCCGGTCTGGCTGGCCTCTCCGGGCCCGTCGGTGCAGCTGCAGAAACTGGTGGTGGCCCAGGACACCGGCAGCGCCATCCTGGGCGCGGTGCGTGCGGACTATTTCGCCGGCACCGGCCAGGAAGCCGGTCGGCTCGCCGCGACGGTCAACCAGCCCCTGCGACTCTGGGCGCTCTGGCCCAAATAGGCCGGAAGCCGCTTCGGCGCCCGGGACTTCGTCGGCAACGATCGTTCATCGACCGATCGTCTTGCCCGCGGCCGGCCAGACGCCCGGCAGGCCGATGTGCTTCTGGAGCGCATCGTCGATCTCGAGCAGCCTGCGGTATCGCATCAGGTCGCCGGGTACGCCGCTGACGGTGCCGAGCTCGCCGTGATCGATCTTCATCTCGAAGCCGTCGCCGGCCACCGTCAGGTCGTCCTTGGTACCTCCGATGGTCGCCGGCTTGCCGTTGAGCATGAAACTGGCGGTGTGCGTGCTGTGCGTCGGCCCCGGATTGACCTTGACGAACAGCGCCTGGATCTTCTTCGCCTCCACGTCCTGCGAGGCTCGAACGGAGGAGCCGGCGGCCGGCAGCGGCGCGGATGAGAAATTTCCTCTGACGAAACCCTGCCGTGGGGGTGGGGCTGCCGGCTTCTGGTCGGGAGCGGGCTTGAAGCCGGCGACTTTGGAGAGGGGCTGGACCATGCTTTTCTTTCGGTGACTGTGGGCGGAGCGCTGGAAGCGTCCCGGCAGAATCGCACGCATCCCGCTCTCCGTAGCTAGGAATGGTCGGATATTGGCGCGGATCAGCGGTCGCGCATGACACGGCGCCCCGCCAGATGCCCGAGCGGCAGCGCATGACTCGCCTTGACCTCGCCGAGCGAGAAGCTGGTGTGCAGATCCTTCACGTTGGGCAGATGCATCAGGCTGTTGAGCGCGAAGCGCGAGAAGCCGTCCAGGTCTTCCGCCACCACCTGAAGCTCGAACATGCCGGTTCCGCTGATGTAGTGGCACGAGACGACCTCGGGCATGTTGCGGATCGTCTCTTCGAGCTTGCGCGTGACGTCGCCGGTGGCTCGGTCGGTGTCGAGCCGCACGAACGCCAGCACGCCCAGCCCGATCTTCCGGCGGTCGATCTCGGCGTGGTAGCCCTTGATGAATCCGCTTTCCTCCAGCGCACGCACGCGACGCCAGCACGGCGCGGCCGACAGGCCGACGCGTTGCGCAAGCTCCGCATTCGTCAGGCGGCCATCGGCCTGCAATTCTTTCAGGATTGCAAGATCGAACTTATCGATGCTTTCCATGAGGTGCCATTTTGGGAAAGATTCATTCTATAAGCAGGGTTTTCCGGGCATTTATAGCAAACACCTGTCCGAACGTGAGGCATACACTTTGCAAGCGACACGAGGGCCTCGACGCCCCACCCGGGATACCGACCCCCAAGGGACCCCAAGCCAGGCTCAAAAGGCCCTGCCAACTGGAGACGAAGACGATGAACGCCCCCCTGCCCGAGCACATCCGCAAGGCCCTCGAAACGGTCACGCTCGACGACAAATACTCGCTCGACTACGGTCGCGCCTTCATGAGCGGGGTGCAAGCCCTCGTCAAGCTGCCGATGCTCCAGCGCCTGCGCGACCAGCAGCGCGGCAAGAACACGGCGGGCTTCATCAGCGGCTACCGTGGCTCCCCGCTCGGCGGCTACGACCAGGCCTTGTGGAAGGCCAGCAAGTACCTCAAGGCGCAGAACATCGTCTTCCAGCCGGGCGTCAACGAGGAGCTCGCGGCCACCGCGCTCTGGGGCACGCAGCAGCTCGGTTTCTCTCCGCAGGGCACCAACAGGTTCGACGGCGTGTTCGGCATCTGGTACGGCAAGGGACCGGGCGTGGATCGCTGCTCCGACGTCTTCAAGCACGCCAACATGGCCGGCACGACGGAATTCGGTGGCGTGATCGCGGTGGCCGGCGACGACCACATCTCCAAGAGCAGCACGGCCGCGCACCAGAGCGACCACATCTTCAAGGCCTGCGGCACGCCGGTGTTCTTCCCGACCGATGTCCAGGAAATCCTCGACCTGGGCATCCACGCATTCGCGATGAGCCGTTTCTCGGGCGTGTGGTCGGGCATGAAGACGATCCAGGAGATCGTCGAATCGAGCGCCACGGCGATGATCGACCCGGAGCGCGTCGAGATCGTCATTCCGACCGATTTCGAGATGCCGCCCGGCGGCCTGCACATCCGCTGGCCCGACCATGCGCTGGAGCAGGAAGCGCGGCTGATGCACTACAAGTGGTATGCCGCGCTGGCCTACATCCGCGCCAACCGGCTCAACTACAGCGCCATCGAGACGCCGCACGACCGCTTCGGCATCATGGCCAGCGGCAAGGCCTGGAACGACACCCGCCAGGCGCTGGTCGACCTGGGGCTGGACGACGACACCTGCCGGCGCGTCGGCATCCGCCTGCACAAGGTCGGCGTGGTGTGGCCGCTGGAAGCGCAACTTACCCGCGAGTTCGCCACCGGGCTGCA
>JAKONL010000500.1 GCA_022701965.1 Burkholderiaceae bacterium
ACATGCCGCGCTCGCTGCATCACAGCCTGCACGAGGTGGTGAGCAATCTCGCCAAGGTCCACAACGACCAGAGCGCCGAGACCCAGCGCCGCGCCGGCAAGCTGCTGGCCGACCTGCAGTACGCGCGCGTCGACGAGGTCCTCGCGACCGGGCTGCATGCGTACCTGACGCAGTTCCTCGACCGGGTGAACGAGCTCGGCGGGCGGATCAGCCAGGACTTCCTGGTGCCGACCGCGAACTGAACCCGGCTGAGACTCGGACGATTCCGAGTCGACTTGTTCGCGGCGTCGGTAGGCTTGAAAGTCCGAACTTCAACCTGCCTTCAAGGAGCCGTCGATGACGACAATCCACCGCGCCACCCCATCCTTCGTTGCGAGCCCGCGGGAGACCGGGTCTCCGGCCGCGCCGGGCAGCGGGAGGCAACCACCCTCTTTCAGCCGTGCGAATGTTTCCGTTCCTCCGAGCCGATCGCTCGCCACCGCGACTGCCGTAGCGCCCGCACGTGATCGCGCCATGCAGGAGCTGGCGGGGCTTGTCAGGGACATCGAGGCCCGACTGGGTCCGGATTCGCTCAATTTTCCGGTCGGAGCAGGCAATGGCGTGGTGAGTCGCTGCGGGCCCGGGGTGATCCTCTGCAGCGGCCCCGACATCTACTTCGAAATCGTCGACGGCAAGATCGTCGGCCACGACGGGCTGAGCGATGCGCGAATCTCCGGTTTTCTCGGCGCTGCCAAGATGGCGTTGGGCTAGGCGCTGGTTTTCAGAATTGGTTTTCGGGAGACTCCTCCCATGCCGAGATGATCCGGACGAGCGATGGCAAGCTGCTGCTGGACAGCCAGGTTCAGAACCTGGTCCAGGCGATGGCCGGTTTCGCGCCGCCGGCCGCCGGTCAGACCACGCTGCCTGCCAACGACCAGGCTGGCCTCGACAGCGTCATCGCGGCGAACTGGCACTGAGCTGCATGCCGCAAGCGGCGGAGCTGCGCAGGCGACGGTGTCGGGTCGGCGCTGATCAGGCCGCCGTCGCCTGCCGCACGGCCCGCTCCCAGCGCGCCATCGCTTCCTCGGCCTGCGCGCGGCCCATCGTCGGGATGAAGCGCCGCTCCACGCGCCAGAGCGACGACAGCTGTTCCAGATCCTTGAAGTAGCCGGTCGACAAGCCCGCGAGGCACGCGGCGCCCAGCGCCGTCGTCTCGGTGACCTTCGGCCGCAGCACCGGAATGCCGAGCAGGTCGGCCTGGAACTGCATCAGCAGGTCGTTCACGCAAGCCCCGCCGTCCACGCGCAGCTCGGCCACCGGTGCGCCGCCGGCGGCCACCGCGTCGCGGCTCATGGCCTGCAGCAGCGCCGCGCTCTGGTAAGCGATGCTCTCCAGCGCGGCACGTGCGATGTGCGCGACGGTCGTGCCGCGCGTGAGGCCGGTGATCGTGCCGCGGGCCTCGGCGTTCCAGTAGGGCGCGCCCAGGCCGGTGAAGGCGGGCACCATCATCACGCCGCCGGCGTCGGGCACGCTCTCGGCCAGGCCCTGCACCTCGGCGCTGCCCTTGATGGCCTGCAGGCCGTCGCGCAGCCACTGCACGACCGCGCCGCCGACGAAAACGCTGCCTTCCATCGCGTACTGCGGTGTGGCCGGGCGCGTCTGCGCGGCGCTGGTGACCAGCAGGCCGTTGTGCGAGGGCTGGAACTCGCCGCCCGTGTGCATCAGCAGGAAGCAGCCGGTGCCGTAGGTGTTCTTGGCCATGCCGGGGCCGAAGCAGGCCTGGCCGAAGAGGGCGCTCTGCTGGTCGCCGGCCACGCCGCCGATCGGCAGCGGGCGACCGAACAGTCCGGCATCGGTATCGGCGAAATGCGCGCTGGACGGCTTCACGTCGGGCATCAGCGAGGCGGGTATGTCGAGGGCGCGCAGAAGCTCGGCGTCCCAGGCGTTGTCGTGCACGTTGAAGAGCATCGTGCGCGAGGCGTTGGTGACGTCGGTGACGTGCACCTTGCCGCCGGTGAGCTGCCAGATGAGCCAGCTGTCGACGGTGCCGAACGCCAGCTCGCCGCGCGCGGCCTGCGCGCGCGCTCCGGGCACGTTGTCCAGGAGCCAGCGCAGCTTGGTGCCGGAGAAATACGCGTCGACCACCAGGCCGGTCCGGTCGCGGATGGTGTCGGCCAGGCCGTCCTCGCGCAGCCGCGCGCACAGCGGCTCGGCGCGCCGGTCCTGCCAGACGATGGCGTGATGCACCGGCTGGCCGGTCCTGCGGTTCCACAGCAGCGTGGTCTCGCGCTGGTTGGTGATGCCGATCGCGTGGATGTCGGCTGCCGTCAGCCCGGCTTTTTCGAGCACCTCGCGCGCGGTCGCGAGCTGCGCGCGCCAGATCTCCATCGGGTCGTGCTCGACCCAGCCGGGCTGCGGATAGATCTGCGGCAGCTCGCGCTGCGCGACCGCGACGATGCGGCCTTCGCGATCGAACACGATGCTGCGCGAGCTGGAGGTGCCCTGGTCGAGGGCGAGGAGGTAGGTGGTCATGGCTGGGACGAATTCCGGCGTCGAGGTGGGTCAGGTATCGCGCGCGATCTCGAGCTGCACCTTCGCGCCCTCGAGCAGCGTCGGGAACGGTGCCGGAGGCTCGGCATCGGTGAACAGGCGGTCGATCTGCGACAGCGTGCCGAGCTGGATCATCGCGTGCCGCTCGAACTTGCTCGCGTCGGCGGCGAGCCAGACCTCGCGCGCCTGCGAAATGATGGTCTGCGCGACCTTCACCTCGCGCAGGTCGAAGTCGCGTAGCGACCCGTCGGACTCGATGCTCGACACGCCGATGAGCGCGATGTCGACCTTGAACTGGCGGATGAAGTCGATCGTCGCCTCGCCCACCACGGCGCGGTCGCGCGGGCGCACCGAGCCGCCCGCCACGATCACCTCGCAGGCGGCGTTGCCGCTCAGGATGGTCGCGACGTTGAGGTTGTTGGTGATCACGCGCAGCCCGGTGTGGCGCATCAGTTCGCGGGCGATGGCCTCGGTCGTCGTGCCGATGTTGAGGATCAGCGAGCAGTCGTTGGGCACGCGCCCGGCCACGGCGCGCGCGATGCGCGCCTTGCCGTCGGCATTGAGCGAGGCGCGCTGCTGGTAGGCGATGTTCTCGGTCGTGGAACGCGGCATGCGCACGCCGCCGTGGAAGCGCATGAGCAGGCCCTCGTCGGCGAGGCGCTGGACATCGCGACGCACCGTCTGCAGCGTGACGCCGAGCATGTCGGCGAGTTGTTCGACCGTCGCCGAACCGCGCGTGCGGACGGTCTCGAGCAGGTTGATCTGGCGGGGGTTGGAGTTCACGGGGTCATCTTGGCGTACCGGGACGCGGGCCGGGGTACTTTAGAACGAAAGAAAACGAATCGACGTAAGGGTAAACAATGACGAAAATCGCGCATTAAGGAATAAGAATGAAGCAATACGAAAACGACCAGAAGAGTGTCTTGACTGCCGCAACCCCCGTCATGTCCCCCGGTCCGGTCGACCAGACCGACTGCGACGTCCTCGTCATCGGCGGCGGCATCAACGGCTGCGGCATCGCCCGCGATCTCGCGGGGCGCGGCTGGCGCGTGATGCTCTGCGAGAAGGACGATCTCGCCTCGCACACGTCGTCGTCGTCGACCAAGCTGATCCACGGCGGCCTGCGCTACCTCGAGTACTACGAGTTCGCGCTGGTGCGCAAGGCGCTGCAGGAGCGCGAGGTGCTGCTCAAGAGCGCACCGCACATCATGTGGCCGCTGCGCTTCGTGATGCCGCACGACCCGACCACGCGGCCGGCCTGGATGATCCGCATCGGCCTGTTTCTCTACGACCACCTGGCCAAGCGTGAAGTGCTGCCTGGCTCGCGCGGCATCGACCTGCGCACGCACGTGGCCGGCAAGCCGCTCAAGCCGCTCTACCGGCGCGGCTTCGTCTATTCCGACGGCTGGGTCGACGATGCGCGGCTGGTGCTGCTCAACGCCATCGACGCGCGATCGCGCGGCGCCGAGATCCTGACCCGCACGCGCTGTATCAGCGCGCAGCGCGATGCCGACGGCTGGACCGCCGTGCTCGACGGCGCGGGTGGGCAGCGTGCCGTGCGTGCCCGCGCGGTGGTGAACGCGGCGGGTCCCTGGGCCGAGTCCTTCCTGCGCGGCGTGGCGCACTCGGTGCAGGGCGAGCAGATGGCCACCAAGAGCCTGCGCCTGGTCAAGGGCAGCCACCTGGTGGTCAAGCGGCTGTTCGAGCACGACCACGCCTACATCTTCCAGAGCCCCGACAAGCGGATCATCTTCGCGATCCCCTACGAGGACGACTTCACGCTGATCGGCACCACCGACATCGAGCTCCAGGGCGACGACCCCGGCGCCGCGAAGATCGGCGAGGACGAGATCGTCTACCTGTGCGACCAGGTCAGCCGGTATTTCGAGAAGCCGGTGACGCCGGCCGACGTGGTCTGGACCTATTCGGGCGTGCGCCCGCTGCTCGACGACGCCTCGGGCGATCCGTCGGCCGTCACGCGCGACTACCTGCTCGAATCCAACACCGACGGCGCGCCGCTGCTGTCGGTGTGGGGCGGCAAGATCACCACCTTCCGCAAGCTCGCCGAGGACGCGGCCGACGAGGTCGGCAAGATGCTCGGGCAGGACCGTGCGCGGCGCCCGGCCTGGACCGATGGCGCCTTCATGGCCGGCGGCGATCTCTCCGGGTGGATCGGCCCGCCGGTGAAGGGAGCGCGGCCCGCCGAGGAATTCGAGCGCTTCGTCGCCGCCGTCCAGGCGCGCTTCGCATGGCTCGAACCCGCCCTGGCACGGCGCCTCGCGCGGGCCTACGGCGCCCGCATCGCGGAACTGGTCGGCGACGCGACGTCGATGGCCGACATGGGCGCCGAAGTCGCGCCCGGCATGCACGAACGCGAACTGCGCTTCATGCAGCGCAACGAATGGGTACAGACCGGCGACGACGCGCTCTGGCGCCGTTCCAAGCTGGGCCTGCACTACACGCCCGCGCAGCGCACGGCCGTCGATGCCTGGCTGCG
>JAKONL010000501.1 GCA_022701965.1 Burkholderiaceae bacterium
GTAGATGAACAACGGGTTGTAGAGATGGCCGGGCATGCCCGCCACGTGCATCGCCGCGGCGCGCGCCATGCGGTTGGCCGTGCCCTCGACGAGCGTGTCGAAGGTCAGTCCCGCGTTGAGTCGGTTCTTGAAGCCGTTGGACGCCGGCTCCTCGCCGATGCCGGGCATGCTGCCCGCGCCGTCGCGCGGCACGTCGGTCTCAGAGACGATCACCGACGGCGTCGAGCGCAGGACGGCTTCGCGCGGTGCGAGCGCGAGCTCGACGACGACCGACTGGCCGTAGATCTTCTCGGCCATGGCCGCGATCCGGGCGGCGTACTGGGCGCGGATCCAGTCGAGCTTGAAGCGGTTCGCGACGAACACGGTCATGCGCGAGAGGTCGTCCGCGACCTGGGCGGTCAGCGGCTTGATCCAGGTGTTGAACTGCTGCTCGGAGAGCTCCTGCGCGAGCTGGTCGACGCAGGCTTGCCAGAGACTCTGGCCGATGCCTTCAGTGGGCATGGGCGCGCTGGAATGGGGGGTGTCCCTCGTTCATTTTTGTGGTGGCCGTGTTGTGGATATTTGCGCTGCAAGCCGCCTTGCATTCTAACTTGTCAAAGCCTTATCCACATGCCGCGACGAGTGGGTGGAAACGGGTATTGCGCGGTGCATCGAGGGGTCGGGTTTGGCGCTTGTCCGAATCTTTGCGATAATCGCGGGCTTTTCCCTGAAGGCCGCTTGCGCGTTTCGGGGATCCCTCCCGAACACTTCGCTGCCTTCGACCTGCCGCCTTCGCGCGCTTCGCAGCAGACGACCAGGAAATCATCATGAAACGCACCTACCAAGCTTCCAAAGTCCGCCGCGCCCGCACCCACGGTTTTCTCGTCCGCATGAAGACCCGCGGCGGCCGCGCCGTCATCAACGCCCGCCGCGCCAAGGGCCGCAAGCGCCTGGCCGTCTAAGCGTCCAAGTCTTCAACGACAACGCCGACCGGCGCCGCAGCACTCCTGTGGAGCAGCAGCTACCGCAACGCTCGGACCGGCTTCGGCGGCTCAAGACCCGCGCTCAGTTCCAGGCTGCCCTCGCCGGTGCCACCGTGGCGCGCACACCTCATTTCGCCCTGCATCGCTGCGCACTCGAAGCGCGGCCCGACGTCGCGCCGCTGTTCGACACCACCGACGACGTCTGGCTGGGCGCCTTGGTGCCCAAGCGCTGGGCGAAACGCGCGGTCACGCGCAATGCGATCAGGCGGCAGATCTACAACGTGGGCGACGCGGCGGAAACCTCGCTGCCGCACGCGGCCCACGTGGTGCGTCTGCGCGCCGGATTCGACCGCAAGGAATTCGTGAGCGCGACCTCTGAAAAGCTCAAGGCCGCCGTGCGCGCCGAGCTGCAGCAGCTCATGCAGCGCGCACGCGCGGCACGCTCATGATCGCGCGCCTGCTCGTCGGCCTCGTCAAGGGCTACCGGCTGCTCCTGAGCCCGTGGCTCGGACAATCGTGCCGCTTCGAGCCCACCTGTTCCGTCTACGCCATCGAGGCCCTGCAGACACGCGGTGCGGCGGTCGGCAGCTACCTGACCGTGTGCCGCATCGCGCGCTGCCAGCCGTGGTGCGACGGCGGTCACGATCCGGTGCCGCCGGCGGGTGCCAGACACCGCTTCTTCTCCTCTGCCATTTCCTCCGCCATCCCCTCCGACAAGAAGTCTTCTTCATGAACGATATCCGCCGCACCATCCTGCTGGTGATCTTTGGTTTCTCGCTGGTGATGCTGTGGGACCAGTGGCAGGTCCACAACGGCAAGAGCCCGACCTTCCTGCCGTCTTCACGGCCCGCCGCAAGCGCCGCGGCGCCGGCCGCGCCCGGCGTGACACCGCCCACCGCCTCCGGCGTGCCGAGCGTGGCCACCGGTGCCGCGGGCGCGGCGGCGGTGCCGGGCGGCATCACGCCGATCGCGACGCCGGCCGAACGCATCGTCGTCGCCACCGACGTGCTGCAGCTCACCTTCGACACCGAAGGCGGCTCGATCGTGGAGAGCGAATTCATCCAGCACGACGACATGGCGACCAAGGACAGCAAGCCCTTCGTGCTGATGGACCAGAGCCCGAACCGCTTCTACGTCGCGCAGACCGGCCTGATCGGCGGTGCCTTCCCGACGCACAAGACGCCGATGAAGTTCACCGGAGACCGCGCGCTCAAGGACGGCGCCAGCGACCTGGTGCTGCGCTTCGAATCGGCCGACCTCGGTGGCGTCAAGCTGGTCAAGACCTGGACGCTCAAGCGCGGCGCCTACGACATGACCGTGCGCCACGACATCGTCAACACCGGCACCGCGCCGGTGTCGCCGCAGCTCTACATGCAGATCGTGCGCGACGGCAACAAGCCGCCGGGCGAGTCGTCGTTCTATTCGACCTTCACCGGCCCGGCCGTCTACACCGAGGAGAAGAAGTACCAGAAGGTCGACTTCAAGGACATCGAGAAGGGCAAGAACGACTTCGTCAAGCAGTCGCCCAACGGCTACGTCGCGATGGTCCAGCACTACTTCGCCAGCGCCTGGCTGCTGGCCGACGGCGTGCAGCGCGACATCTTCGCGCGCAAGGTCGACACCAACCTCTACGCGGTCGGCATGATCACCTCGCCGGGCGAAGTCGCCCCGGGCACGACGAAGTCGGTCGATGCGCGCTTCTTCGTCGGCCCGCAGGCCGAAAAGACGCTCGAGGCCGTCGCGCCGGGTCTGGAACTGGTCAAGGATTACGGCATCTTCACGATCATCTCCAAGCCCCTCTACTGGCTGCTCGACAAGCTGCACGGCATCCTGGGCAACTGGGGCTGGTCGATCGTGGCGCTGGTGGTGCTGCTCAAGGCGGCCTTCTACTGGCTCAACGCCAAGGCCTACGCCAGCATGGCCAAGATGAAGGCCATCAACCCGAAGATCACGGAGATGCGCGCGCGCCTGAAGGACAAGCCCCAGGAGATGCAGCAGGAGATGATGCGGATCTACAAGACCGAGAAGGTCAATCCGATGGGCGGCTGCTTCCCGATCGTGATCCAGATCCCGGTGTTCATCGCGCTCTACTGGGTGCTGCTGTCGAGCGTCGAGATGCGCCACGCGCCGTGGATCCTGTGGATCCAGGACCTGTCGGCACCGGACCCGTGGTACATCCTGCCGATCGTCATGACCGCGACGTCGCTGTTCCAGACCTGGCTCAATCCGACGCCGCCCGATCCGATGCAGGCCAAGCTGATGTGGATCATGCCGCTCGCCTTCAGCGTGATGTTCATCTTCTTCCCGGCCGGCCTGGTGCTGTACTGGATCACGAACAACATCCTGTCGATCGCGCAGCAGTGGTTCATCAACAAGCGACTCGGTGTGCTCGGCAAATAACTGCCGCGTCAACGCCAGACCGCATTCATCAGGGCCGCGCAAGCGGCCCTTTTGTCTTTTGAAAGAATGAAGCCATGTTCGCCCGCACTTCCGACCCCGTCGTCGCCATTGCCACCGCCCCCGGGCGCGGCGCGGTGGGCATCGTGCGCGTGTCCGGGCCCGATCTGGTGCCGTTGATCGAGGCGCTTTGCGCACGACAGCTGAAACCGCGCGAGGCCACCTACCTGCCGTTTCGCGATGCCGCGGGAGCGCCGATCGACCACGGGCTGGCGATCCATTTCCCTGCGCCGCATTCGTTCACCGGCGAGGACGTGCTCGAACTGCAGGCGCACGGCGGGCCGGTCGTGCTGCAGTTGCTGGTCGCACGCTGCCTGGAGGCGGCCGACGAGATTGCAGGAACCGGCGCGACACCGCGCCTGCGCGGGCTGCGGGTCGCCGAACCCGGCGAATTCAGCCGGCGCGCCTTCCTCAACGGCAAGATCGACCTCGCGCAGGCAGAGGCGATCGCCGACCTGATCGACGCCAGCACCGAGGCCGCGGCGCGCAGCGCGAGCCGCTCGCTCTCGGGCGAGTTCTCCAGGGAAGTCCACACGCTGCGCGACGCGCTGATCCACCTGCGAATGCTGGTCGAGGCGACGCTCGATTTTCCCGAGGAAGACATCGACTTCCTGCAGAAGGCCGACGCCGCAGGGCAGCTGGCCGCGCTGCAGCGCCAGCTCGCACGGGTCCGCCAGCGCGCGCGCCAGGGGGCGTTGCTGCGCGAGGGCATCAAGGTCGTCATCGCCGGGCAGCCCAATGCGGGAAAAAGCTCGCTGCTCAATGCGTTGGCCGGCGCCGAACTGGCCATCGTCAGCGCCATCGCGGGCACCACGCGCGACGTGGTCTCGCAGACGATCCAGATCCAGGGCGTGCCCCTGCACGTGGTCGACACCGCCGGCCTGCGCGAGAGCGACGACGAGGTCGAGCGCATCGGCGTCGCGCGCGCCTGGGGCCAGATCGAGGGTGCCGACGCGGTGCTGTTCCTGCACGACCTGACGCGCTCGGCGATGCCCGAATATGTGCGCGCCGACGCCGACATCCTCCGCACGCTGGGCGACCGGCTGCCGCCGGGCGTGCCGGTGCTCGACGTCTGGAACAAGCGCGATGCGCTACCCGCCGACGCGTCGATGCCGACGGTCGAAGGCGCGGCCAAGGGCGACGAGGAAACCCGCTCCATCGCGATCTCGGCAAAGACCGGCGACGGCATCGAGGCACTGCGCCAGCGGCTGCTCGCCATCGCCGGCTGGCAGGCCGTGCCCGAAGGCGTCTACCTCGCGCGGGCGCGCCACGTGCAGGCGCTCGAACGGGTGGC
>JAKONL010000566.1 GCA_022701965.1 Burkholderiaceae bacterium
CGCACGGCCGGTTCGACCTGATCATCGTTCAAGGTACCGCTTTCCGACTGGAAAGCGAGACGCACGGCCATGCTCTTCTCGCCGGCCTGGGGGCGATAGATGTCGAACAGCACCGCATCGCGCAGCAGGCCCTGCGTCGGCGCGGCGCGCACCGCCGCCATCAGCGCCGCATGGGTGACGGACTCGGCGACGATCACCGCGATGTCGCGTTCCACCGCCTGCAGCTTCGGCACGGGCTCGGCGACCGGTACCGGCCGCGCGGCGACGGCTTCGAGGTCCAGCTCGAACAGGAACGGCGCATGCGGCAGTTCCCACTCCTGGCGCCAGCGCGGATGCAGCTCGCCGACCACGCCCACATCGTGCCCGTCGACGATGACGCGCGCCGCGCGGCCCGGATGCAGTGCCGGATGCTCGACTGCCTCGAAAACGGCAACCCTCGGCGCCAGCAGGGCTTCGACGTCGCCCTTGATGTCGTAGAAGTCGACGCGCTGCGGCTTTCCTTCCCAGCGCGTCTCGTCGGCATCGCCCCAGGCCAGCGCGGCGAGCCGCATCGGCTGGCGGATGCCCTTGACCGTGCTGTCGGTGGTCTCGACGCCGGCATCGCGCAGGAACACGCGCCCGGCCTCGAAGACGCGCACGCGCGTCGCCTTTCGGTCGAGGTTGAACTTGAGCACCTGCAGCAACGACCCCATGAGCGACGAACGCATCACGCTCATCTGGCTCGCGATCGGATTGAGCAGCCTGATCGGGTCGGCGTTGCCGGCCAGGCCGTGCTCCCAGCGCGCCTCGACGAAGCTGAAGTTGATGGTTTCCTGATAGCCGAGCGCCGCCACGCGATGGCGCACGGCGAAGCGGCCGCGCTGCGATTCGGGCCGCACGCGCGCCGTGATCGGACCGAGCGGCGCGTTCGTGGGCAGGTTGTCGTAGCCGATCAGGCGCGCGACCTCCTCGATCAGGTCCTCCTCGATCAGCAGATCGAAGCGATGCGGCGCCGGCGTGACGACGATCGTGCCGTCGCCCTCCTCGATCGGCAGGCCGAGGCGGCGCAGCGCGTCGACGCACTGCGCCTGCGTGACCGGCATGCCGATGACGCGCGCCGCACGCGCCACGCGCAGCACGACGGGCTTGGCCTGCGGGAGTCGCAACGTCTGGTCGTCGACCGGCCCGGCCTCACCGCCGCAGATCTCGATCACCAGCTGCGTGATGCGCTCGACGATCGCCACGGTGCGGCTCGGGTCGACGCCGCGCTCGAAGCGATGGCCCGCATCGGTCGAGAAATTGAAGCGCCTCGAACGCCCCTGGATCGCCTCGGGCCACCAGAAGGCGGCCTCGACGTAGATGTTCCTGGTGTCGTCGGACACCGCGGTCGCGTCGCCGCCCATGATGCCGGCGAGCGACTCGACCTCGCGCGCGTCCGCGATCACGCCGACCTTCTCGTCGACCGTGACGGTGTTGCCGTTGAGCAGCTTGAGCTGCTCGCCGGGCTCGCCCCAGCGCACCGTCAGGCCGCCGTGGATCCTGTCGAGATCGAAGATGTGCGTGGGCTGGCCGTACTCGAACATCACGTAGTTCGAGATGTCGACCAGCGGCGACACGCTGCGCTGCCCGCAACGCGCGAGCCGCTCGACCATCCATGCGGGCGTCGCGGCACGGGTGTCGACGTTGCGCACGACGCGGCCGGTGAAGCGTCCGCAGAGTTCGGGCGCCCGGACCTCGACCGCCAGCATGCCGTCGTGCGTGGGGGCGACCGGTGCGATCTCCGGCGTCTCCAACGGCGCGCCGGTGAGCGCGGCGAGTTCGCGCGCGATGCCGTAGACGCTCAGCCCGTGGGCCAGGTTGGGCGTGAGCTTGAGGGTGAGCAGCGTGTCGTCGAGCCGGAGCACGTCGCGCACGTCGGCACCGAGCGGCGCCGCGGCGTCGAGTTCGAGCAGGCCGCCGTGGTCGTCGCTCAGCTTGAGCTCGCGCGCCGAGCAGAGCATGCCCTGGCTCTCGACGCCGCGCAGCTTGCCCAGCTTGATCGCGAACGGCCTGCCGTCCTTGCTGTCGTCGGCCGGCGGCAGTTCGGCGCCGACCAGCGCGACCGGCACCCGGATGCCGACGCGCGCGTTCGGCGCACCGCAGACGATGTCGAGCAGCGCGTCCTGGCCGACGTCGACCCGGCACACGCGCAGGCGGTCGGCGTTCGGGTGCTGGACGGCCTCCCTGATCTCGCCGACGACGATCTTCGAGAAGGGCGGTGCGGCCGGGCGGCGCTCTTCCACCTCGAAACCACCCATGGTGAGGGTCTCGGCCAGTTCGTCGCTCGACAGGGGCGGATTGCAGAACTCGCGCAACCAGGACTCGGGAAATTGCATCTCGTTGTTCTTTCAGTCTTCTTGCGGGAACCGCTTCATGGGATCACTGGAATTGCGACAGGAAGCGCAGGTCGCCGTCGAAGAACAGCCGCAGGTCGTTCACGCCGTAGCGCAGCATCGTCAGTCGGTCCGGCCCCATGCCGAACGCGAAGCCGATGTAGCGCTCGGGGTCGAGCCCCATGTTGCGCACCACGTTGGGATGCACCTGGCCCGAGCCGGCGACCTCGAGCCAGCGGCCGGCCAGCGGACCGTTCTGGAACTGGATGTCGATCTCGGCGCTGGGCTCGGTGAAGGGGAAGAAGCTCGGCCGGAAGCGCAACACGAGGTCGTCGCTCTCGAAGAAGGTGCGGCAGAAGTCGGTGAAGACGACCTTCAGGTCCTTGAAGCTCACGTTCTCGCCGAGCCACAGGCCTTCGCACTGGTGGA
>JAKONL010000569.1 GCA_022701965.1 Burkholderiaceae bacterium
ACGCCGTCGCCAAGAGCGCGCCCGACGGCTACACGCTCATGCTGGCGAACACCGGCGTCGCCGTGATCAACGGCGCGCTCTACAGCATGCTGCCTTACGACACGCTGCGCGACTTCGTGCCCGTCGCGCGCACCGCCATGCAGCCGCTGGCACTCCTGGTCACGACCAAGCTGCCGGTCAAGGACCTGCGGCAGTTCATCGACTACGCCAAGGCGCGGCCGGGCCAGGTCAACTACGGCTCGGCGGGCAACGGCGGCATCAGCCACCTGGTGCCCGAGATGTTCAAGACCGCGACCGGCACCTTCATGGTCCACATCCCGTACCGCGGCAGCGCACCGGCCTTCACCGACCTGATGGGCGGTCAGGTGCAGTTCATGGCCGAGTCGATTCCGCAGGCCGCCAACTATCACCGCCAGGGCAAGGTGCGCGCACTGGCCGTCACCAGCCGCGAGCGCAATCCCGCGCTGCCCGACGTGCCGACAGTGATCGAGTCCGGCGTGAAAGGATTCGAGGTCGTGGGCTTCTACGGCTTCCTCGCACCCAGGGACACGCCGAAGGACGTGGTGGCCCGGCTGAGCGACGCCTTCCGGCAGGTGCTGACCAGCGCCGACGTGCGCGAGCGCATGGTCGGCCAGGGCGCCGACCCGGCGTTCCTGGGCAGCGAGGAGTTTGGCCGCTTCCTGGCGACGGAGACGCCGCGCTGGGCGGCGGCGGTGCGCGCCTCGGGCGCGCGGCTGGACTGAGCGCGACGGCTCGGGACGGCTCGGGACCGTTCAGGAAGACGCCGCGACCTCGTGGTTCGCCATCAGCTCCAGCGCCTTCACCAGCGCCGAATGGTCGAGCTGGTCCCAGCCGTTGGCGGCGCACGCGCCCATGAGCTGGGCCGCGCCCGCGGTCTGGGGCAGCGCGACGCCGATGGCCTTGGCGCCGGCGAGCGCGAGGTTCAGGTCCTTCTGGTGCAGCCCGATGCGGAAGCCCGGGTCGAAGGTGCGCTTGATCATCCGCTCGCCGTGGACTTCCAGGATGCGGCTCGAGGCGAAGCCGCCCATCAGTGCCTGGCGCACCTTGGCCGGATCGGCGCCGGCCTTGCTCGCGAACAGCAGCGCCTCGCCGACGGCGGCGATGTTGAGCGCCACGATGATCTGGTTGGCGACCTTGGTGGTCTGGCCGTCGCCGGTGCCGCCGACGTGGGTGATGTTCTTGCCCATCAGCTCGAACAGCGGCTTCGCCTTGGCGAAGGCGGCCTCGGTGCCGCCGACCATGATGGTCAGGCTCGCGGCCTTGGCGCCGACCTCGCCGCCCGAGACCGGCGCATCGAGGTAGTCGCAGCCGAGCTCGGCGATCTTCTTCGCGAAGGCCTTGGTCTCGATCGGCGAGATGCTGCTCATGTCGATCACGGTCTTGCCCGCGCTCAGGCCTTCGGCCACGCCGTCGGCGCCGAAGAGCACCGCCTGCACATCGGGGGTGTCGGGCACCATGAGGATCACGATGTCCGCCTGCTGCGCGACCTCCTTCGCGGTGGCGCAGGCGACGGCGGCGGTCGCCGCGATCTGGGCGTTGAGCTTGCTGCGCCTGACGTAGAAGAGCTCGTGGCCGGCGTTGACGAGATGCAGCGCCATGGGCGCGCCCATGATGCCGAGGCCGATGAATCCGATTTTCATGATGGTGTCGCGTTCCGTGATGGGGTTGTCAGTAGGTGGCGCTGCCGGCGGCGCCCGTGTCCTTCTTCGTGCCGGCGCGCATCGCCGAGAGCAGCTGCTGCGAGCCGGCCGCCATCAGCCGCGCATCCGAGCTCACGGTGACGAACTGGAAGCCCTTCTCGATGCGGGCGAGCGCGCCGGCTGCGGTGCCGTTGTGGATGCCGGCCACCAGCCCGTGCGCCTTCGCGCGCTCGAGGATGTGGTCGATGGCCTGCTGCACCGGCGGATCGACATCGTCGAACACCGGCCGGCAGCCGAGCGCGAGCGACAGGTCCGACGGGCCGATGTAGACCGCGTCGAGCCCCTCGACCGACAGGATGTCGTCGAGGTTGTCGAGCGCCTGGGCGGTCTCGATCATGGCGAAGGTGACGATCTCGTCGTTGGCGTGCTGCGCGTAGTCGGCGCCGCCGTAGAGCAGCGCGCGGACCGGACCGAAGCTGCGGGTGCCGCGCGGCGCGTAGTGCGTGTAGGCGACGAGCTTCTGCGCCTCCTCGCGGGTGCTGATCATCGGGCAGATGACGCCGTAGGCGCCGGCGTCGAGCGCCTTCATCAGCGCGCTCGGGTCGAGCCAGGGCACGCGCACCACCGGGATCGTGTCGGTGGTCGAGATGGCCTGCAGCATCGGGATCATCGACTGGTAGTCGACCACGCCGTGCTGCAGGTCGATGGTCAGCGAGTCCCAGCCCTGGTGGGCCATGGTCTCGGCCGAGAAGCCGTTGGGGATGGCGAGCCACCCGTTGACGACGGCACCGCCGGAATTCCAGATGGTGCGCAGGCGATTTTTTCTCATGACGTTCCTTGGGGTGTTCAGCGATCGAACGCCGGCCGTTTCGGGTCGAACTTCCAGCCCGGGATCAGGCTCTGCATCGCCGTCGCATCATCGCGCGAACCGAGCCCGTGGCGCTTGTAGAGTTCGTGCGCCTTCTCGACCTCCACCATGTCGAGCTCCACGCCCAGGCCCGGCTTCGTCGGCACCTGCACGTGGCCGCCGACGATCTGCAGCGGCTCCTTCGTCAGGCGCTGGCCGTCCTGCCAGATCCAGTGCGTGTCGATGGCCGTGACGCGGCCAGGTGCGGCGGCGCCGACGTGCGTGAACATCGCCAGCGAGATGTCGAAGTGGTTGTTGGAATGGCTGCCCCAGGTCAGGCCCCAGTCGCGGCAGGTCTGCGCGACGCGCACCGAGCCGGCCATGGTCCAGAAGTGCGGATCGGCCAGCGGGATGTCCACCGACTGCAGCGACAGCGCGTGCGTGAGCTGGCGCCAGTCGGTGGCGATCATGTTGGTCGCCGTGGGCAGGC
>JAKONL010000570.1 GCA_022701965.1 Burkholderiaceae bacterium
CGACGCATGCTCTCCATCCACGGGGGGCTCCGGGCCATGCCCACCTGCCAGACGATTTGCACGGAGCAAACGCATGGCCACATCCACGAAGAATCGTCCCGACGCACGCGTCGCCCACCGCGCGGTCTGCGCCCGCCCCACGCCGGTATCCCGCGCCGTCGCGACCACACTGCTGCTCGCGACTACCACCGTCGCCGCGCAGGCGCAGACGACGCCCGGCAGCAGCGCGGAGCGATCGCTCTCCGCCGTCACGGTCGACGCCCGCGCCGCCGCGCCGCAGGCCGACATCAGCGGCTTCGGCGACCTGCCGCTGAAGGACGTGCCGCTGTCGGCGACGATCGTCGACAGCCGCACGCTGCAGGCCTTCGGCGCGCGGCGCCTGGCCGACCTCACGCAGTTCGACGCCTCGGTCACCGACGCGTACAACTCGCCCGGCTACTGGGACTATCTGACGGTGCGCGGCTTCGTGCTCGACAACCGCTTCAACTACCGGCGCGAGGGCCTGCCGATCAGCGCCCAGACCTCGATCCCGCTCGACAACAAGGAACGCATCGAGATCCTGCGCGGCACCAGCGGCATCCAGGCCGGCACCAGCGCGCCGGGCGGGCTGGTCAACTATGTCGTCAAGCGGCCGACCGAGCAGGACCTTCGCGTGGTGAGCACGGAGATCAGCGGGCGCGGCGGCGTGCTGGGCGCGGTCGATCTGGGTGGTCGCTTCGGCGAAGACCGCCAGTTCGGCTACCGGCTCAACGTCGCCGCCGAGAACCTGAAGCCGCGCACCAACGACCTCGACGGCCACCGCAACCTGTTCGCGCTCGCGGCCGACTGGCGCCTCACGCGCGATTCGGTGCTCGAGGCGGAGGTCGAGTACAGCAAGAAGACCCAGCCGAGCCAGGCGGGCTTCAGCCTGCTGGGCAACAGGCTGCCGGCGCCGGTCGATCCGCGCCTGAACCTGAACAACCAGCCCTGGTCGCAGCCGTCGGTGTTCGAGGGACTGACCGGCACGCTGCGCTTCACGCAGGCGATCGACAGCAACTGGCGCTGGAGCGCGCAGGTCGGCCGGCAGCGCCTGAAGACCGACGACCGGCTGGCCTTTCCCTTCGGCTGCGGCGCGGAGGGCAACTACGACCGCTACTGCTCCGACGGCACCTTCGACTTCTACGACTTCCGCAGCGAGAACGAGCGCCGCGTGCAGACCGCGGGCAGCCTGAACCTCAAGGGCAACCTCGCGACCGGCAGCGTGCGGCACGACCTGTCGTTCGGGCTGCTGACGAGCCGCGTGCGCAACCGATTCCAGGACCAGGCCTACAACTACGTCGGCACCGGCAACGTGCAGGGCACGGCCGTCGTGCCGGCCGACCCGGCGCTGACCGACGCCAACACCAACCGCGACGAGCGCTCGACCGAGTTCTCGGTGCAGGACGCGATCCGCTGGAACGACCGCTTCACCACCTGGGTCGGCGCGCGCTACACGCATCTCGACCGCGAGAGCGTCCGCACCGACGGCTCGCGTCCCACCGGCTACAAGGACGGCATCGCCACGCCGTGGCTCGCGCTGAGCTACGCGCTGCAGCCGGGCCTGCTCGCCTACGCGAGCTGGGGCAAGGGCGTCGAATCGGAGGTGGTGCCCAACCGGGCGTCGCGCTACACCAACGCCGGCGAGGCGTTGCCGGCGCTCACCTCACGGCAGTGGGAGCTCGGCCTGAAGGGCGGAGTGGATGCGTTCGGCTGGCAGCTGGCCTGGTTCGACATCCGGCGGCCGGTGTCGAACCTCGACTTCTGCGCCAACACCGGCGCCTCCTGCACCATCGCGACCGACGGCAGGGCCGTGCATCGCGGCCTGGAGGCGAGCTCGCAGTGGACGCAGGGCCCGTGGCGGCTGGCCGGCAGCGTGACGTTCATGGACGCGCAGCGCGAAGGCAGCCTCCAGCAGCCCGACATCAACGGCCAGCGACCGACCAACGTGCCGCGCAACGTCGCGCGCGCACAGGTCGCCTACCGCGTCGCCGCGGTGCCGGGGCTGGAGCTGCAGGGCGCGATGTCGTACGAAGGCCGGCGCAACGTGCTGCCCGACGGCTCGATCGAACTGCCGTCGTGGACCCGCTTCGATGCCGCGCTGCGCTACGACACGCGGCTCAACGGCAGGGCGACGAGCTGGACGCTGGGCGTCGAGAACCTGGCCGACCGCCGCTACTGGAAGGAGGCGCCCTACCAGTTCTGCCACGTCTACCTGTTCCCGGGCGCGCCGCGCACGCTGCGCCTGGCCGTGACGGTGGCGCTGTAGAAGGTAAGGCGCTGGTGGTGGAAGCCGGGTATCGATGGGCGAAACCGTCGATTTACAGCCGTCTGCGTCGTGGATTCGATGGCGATGTCTTGAGCGGCCTTCAGGCTCACCGACACTGCTATTCCTGTCGCTTCCGTCGGTGATCGCCCTGTTGATCGCCGCCACTCCACGCTCGCCTGAAGCTATTAACCGAGCTGGATCTTGAGCCGTTGCAATACAACTCAGCTCATGATGCTTCAATATTCTGGAAGCTCGACTTCCACGGTCTTGTGCTCAGGATCGTTCAGAAACTGGAGATAGGTCCGAAGCGC
>JAKONL010000596.1 GCA_022701965.1 Burkholderiaceae bacterium
CGGAAGCCCGGTCGGGCACGCTCATCACTTTCGAGGAAGCAGAGAACATGGAACAAGCCGTCGTATCCGGCATCGCCTTCAACCGCGACGAGGCCAAGATTTCGGTGCTGGGCGTGCCCGACAAGCCCGGCATTGCCTTCCAGATCCTGGGTGCGGTGGCCGATGCCAACGTCGAGGTCGACGTCATCATCCAGAACCTGAGCAGGGACGGCAAGACCGACTTCAGCTTCACGGTCAACCGCAACGACTACGCGCGCACGGTCGACCTGCTGAAGTCGAAGGTGCTGCCGACGCTCGGCGTGGCGGAGATCGTGGGCGACACCAAGATCTGCAAGGTGAGCATCGTGGGCATCGGCATGCGCAGCCACGTGGGCGTGGCCAGCAAGATGTTCCGCGTGCTGAGCGAGGAGGGCATCAACATCCAGATGATCTCCACCAGCGAGATCAAGACCTCGGTCGTGATCGACGAGAAGTACATGGAGCTCGCCGTGCGCGCGCTGCACAAGGCGTTCGATCTCGACCAGCCCGCTGCCTGAGCGGGAGCGCGGAGATTCAGCGATTTGCCGGCGCCGGAGCGGAAACGCCCTCATAAGCTGGCATAATCGGCGGCTCAGGAACTGTGACCGAGTGGCCGAAGGTGCTCCCCTGCTAAGGGAGTATGGGGTGTAGAGCCTCATCGAGGGTTCGAATCCCTCCGGTTCCGCCAGACAGCTAGCAAGACGCCCCTCTCGGGGCGTTTTTGCTTTGTGCCGGCGCAACGCCGAAGATCAGGTGAACCGGGCGCGAGGAACGGCGATGGCGACATCAAGACGAACGATCGGCGAGGCGGGCGAGAGCGGCTCGCGCGACGAAATCATCCAGGCTGCTGCCGAACTGTTCATGGAGTTCGGCTACTCCGCCACTTCCATCGACGCGGTCGCGCAGCGGCTCGGAGCGACCAAGGGGCGGATCTACCACCACTACCGCAGCAAGGCCGACCTGTTCTTCGACGTGCAGGCGGCCGCGATGACCCGCCTGAGCGAGGAGATCGAGCCGATCGCGCGCAACGGCGGCGGTCCCGTCGAGCGCCTGTCGGCGATGGCGTTTCGGCACACGCAGATCCTGCTGACCGAGCTGCCGATGCAGAAGGTCGCGGTCCAGGGGCTCGAGCGCCATCTGCTGGCGGCCGCCGGCGCGAAGCAGGTGCGCTCGATCGTCAGGATGCGCGACGACTACGAGAAGCTGTTCGTCGAGGTGATCGACGAAGGGGTGCGCAACGGCGACTTCGTCGACCTGCCGCCGACCCTGATCGCCAAGCCCTTCTTCGGCGCCCTGAACTGGGCGACGGTCTGGTACAGCCAGCGGCGCCTGCAGAGCGCGCAGGCCATCGACGACATCGCGCATGCGCTCGCGAACTTCGCCATCCGCGGACTGACCAACCCCGGCGACGACGTGCGCGCGAAGGGTCCGTAAACCCGGTTGACGCGAAACATACCAACAAGTATGTTGGTGCCCTTCCAATCACGGAGAGGCACGCTGCATGGACACGCACCGCTGGAAACGCCGGCCCGAGGGATCGAACTGGGGCGACTTCGGTCCCGACGATCAGATCGGACGCATGAACCTGCTGACGCCCGGAACGCGGCTGCAGGCGATACGGGAGGTGGAGCACGGCATCGCGTTCTGCCTGAGCCTGCCGCTGGACTATCCGGGCGGCAACACGCTGTTCCAGCACCGCAAGGCGCCCAAGTTCGTCTACGAGAAGCGCGGCGAGGGCTTCAATTTCAACTTCCGCCTCTCGAACGTCGACGACCGGTTCTGCGACGTCGTGTCCGACGACGCGGTGCTGATGTTCCTCCAGTACTCGACGCAGTGGGACGGGCTCGGCCATGTCGGTCAGATGTTCGACGCCGACGGCGACGGGCGACCGGAAAAGGTCTACTACAACGGCTTTCGCGCCGGCATCGAGCTCGTCGGTCCCGACGAGTCCGACCGCGGCTGGGGCGCGCGCTCGATCGGCATCGAGAAGATGGCGACGGCCGGCATCCAGGGCCGCGGCGTGCTCGTCGACCTGGAACGCCTTCACGGGCGCGAACGCGCGCTGGTCGGCTACGACGGCCTGATGGCCGCGCTCGACGCGCAGGGCACCCAGGTGCGCGAGGGCGACTTCCTGTGCCTCTACACCGGCTTCGCCGACCTCGTGCTGGAGATGAAGAAGAACCCCGACGGCGCCGTGCTGGCGAGTTCCTGCGCCGTCCTCGACGGCCGCGACGAGCGCCTGCTCCAGTGGATCACCGACTCGGGCATCGTCGCGATCTGCGCCGACAACTTCGCCGTCGAGGCCTATCCGGCGGTACCCGGTACGACCGGATCCTATCCGGGGCTACCGCTGCATGCGCACTGCCTGTTCAAGCTCGGGCTGCATCTGGGCGAGCTCTGGTATTTCGCGGAGCTCGCCCGATGGCTGCGCGCCAACGGACGTTCGAGCTTCCTGCTGACGGCGCCGCCCCTGCGCCTGCCCGGTGCGGTCGGCTCGCCGGCCACGCCGATCGCCACCGTCTGAACCGGAGACCGACATCATGCGAATCCGACCGAAGATGCTGGCGCTGGCCGCCGCGCTGCTGCTGCTGGCCCCCCTGCACGGCGCCGTGAACGCGCAAGCCACCGCCCAGGCCTGGCCCGCCAGGCCGATCACGCTGGTCATCCCGTTTCCGCCGGGAGGCGCGAGCGACGTGGTGGGCCGGCTGCTGGCGCAGCGGCTGACCGAGTCGCTCGGTGTTCCGGTGGTCATCGACAACAAGGCCGGCGCGGCCACGGCCATCGGCGCGACCTACGTGGCCCGCGCGCCCAAGGACGGCTACACGCTGCTGCTGTCGTCGGGCAGCACGTTCACGGTGACGCCCAACCTGAACGACAAGCTGCCCTACAGGCTCGAGGATTTCGAGCCCGTCGGGGCGGTCGCGACGGTGCCGTTCGCCTTCGTCGTGAAGAAGGATTTCCCGGCGCGGACGCTGCAGGAGTTCGCCGCCTACGCGAAGGCCCATCCCGGCAAGGTCAACAACGCGACGAACGGCCAGGGCAGCATGGTCCACCTGCTGGGCGAACTGGTCGCCAGCGGACTGGACGTCAAGCTGACCCAGGTGCACTACAAGGGCGCCGCGCCCGCGATGATGGACATGATCGGCGGCGTGGTCGATTCCAATGTCGAGGCGCTGACCAACGTCGTTCCGAACGTGAACGCCGGCCAGTACCGGGCGCTGGCGGTCCTGAGCGCCGAACGCCTGCCGCTGCTGCCGGACACGCCGACCTTCCGCGAGCTCGGCTATCCGTCGGTCGTCGGCGAGACCTGGTATGCCGTGTTCGCGCCGGCGGGCACGCCCAAGACCGCGATCGACCGCTTGAGCGGCGCCGTGCGCGCGGTCACCACCTCGCCGGCCTACGTCGAGGCGATGCGCAAGGTCGGCAACGAAGCCCGCTCGGGGACGCCGGCGGAGCTGCTCGAGACCACGCGCGAGCAGAGCCGCCAGTGGGCCGAGCTCATCAGGCGGACGAACATCAAGCTGGAGTGAGGCGGCGTCGGCCCTCGGCCGTTGGCGGTCGACCGTCCTCTCAGTGCGGCGGGATGTAGCGCGCGACGCGCATCGCCTCCAGGTGCTGCAGCACGCAGGTCTCCGAGTCGATGCAGGCGTCGAAGCCGAACCGGCGCAGCTTGATGGTCGAGACCAGCGGCGGCACCGGCAGCGGCCGGCGTGCCGCCCAGGTCGCCTCGGCGTACTGCCACGACAGTCCGACGAGCGCGCCGAGGTCGGGGGTGCG
>JAKONL010000601.1 GCA_022701965.1 Burkholderiaceae bacterium
CAGTCCGCCGAGCAGCACGGGCCGGCGGCCGATGCGGTCGGCCAGCGGCCCGCAGACCAGCTGCGCGATGCCGAAGGCCAGCACGAACAGCGTCAGACTCGCGCTCGCCGAGCCGAGCTCCAGCGCGATCGCGGGCAATGCAGGGAGGTAGCTGTCGGTGGCGACCGGCTGGGCCGCGAGCAGGAGCGGCAGCAGCAGCGCGAAGCCCGCGCCGCGCGACATCCGGGATGCGTGCGCGGTGCGTCCGATGCGCGGCGCGCTCACTTCGCGGGTGCGGCCGGCAGCAGCCCCTTCTCGCGCAGGATCGCGGTGGCGATGCCGAAGGCGTGGTTGGCGACCGGCACGCCGCAGTAGATGGCGGACATCATGATCACCTCCTTGATGTCCTCGGGCGAGAGGCGCGACTCGGGCGGACCGTCGAGCGCGGCGCGCACGTGCATCGCGAACTCCTCGTAGGCGTGGATGCCCAGCATCATCGACAGCACCATGAAGCGCCGCGTCCGGTCGCCCAGCGCGGGCCGGCCCCAGATGTCGTTCCAGGCATGGCGCGTGATGAGTTCCTGGAACTCGGCGTTGAATTCGTTGCGATGGGCCAGCGACCGGTCGACCCAGGCGTCGCCCAGGACGCGGCGACGGTTGACGAGGCCGGACTCGTAGCCCTCGGCCGGTGCGGTTGCAGTGGAGTCGGTCATGAAGCGGTGTCCTCGTCGTTCTCGTTGTTCTCGGTGCGTTCGATGCGGTTCAGGCGCGTGCGCAGCAGGCCGGCATGCTCGATCGCCGTGGCGCCGGCAGCCTGCGCGAGCGCCGGGTCGAACCATTCGTCGGCGGCGGTCTTGGGCAATTCGGCGCGCAGGCGGTCGATGTTCCAGCGCATGCGATCCACGTCGATGCGCAGGCCGGGCAGCGCCGCCGCCAGCGCGCGGACGCTGCCGTGCGCCGACATCGCGAGCTGCGGCCATTCGGCCAGTTCGGCCTGCCAGGCGCCGAGCGCGCGTTCGTGCTGCTGCGGCATGGCCGCGAGCATCGCGGCGACGCGCTGCGGCACGCGGTGCGCGGCCGCGATAGCCACCATCGACGCCACGGGATTGCGCTTGTGCGGCATCGCGCACGAACCGCCTCGGCCCGCCTCGCTCGGCTCGGACACCTCGCCGACCTCGTACTGGCCGAGCAGGCCGATGTCCACCGCGATCTTGCCCAGGCTGCCGGTCATGAGCCCCAGCTCGCAGGCGAGCGCGATCCACTCGTCGCGCTGCGTGTGCCAGGTCGCGCCCGGATCGGCGAGGCCCAGCGCCGCGGCGAGCCGGGCGCGCACGGCGGGGCCGCGCCCGCGCATCTGCGCGAGCGTGCCGACGGCGCCGCCGAGCTGCACCTGGAGTGCGGTGCGCGCCACGACCCGAAGCCGCTCGGCGCTGCGCACCAGCGGCGCGGCCCAGCCGGCGCACTTGAAGCCGAAGCTGGTGACCGACGCCGGCTGCATCAGCGTGCGCGCGAGCATCGGCGTCGTCGCATGGTGCACGGCGTGATCCAGCAACGCCCGCGCGGCATGCGCCAGATCGGCTTCGATCGAGGCGATCACGCCGCGCGTGACCAGCGCGGTGGCGCTGTCGATCACGTCCTGGCTGGTGCTGCCGAAATGGACGAAGGGCGCGGCCTCGGCGCTCGCGGCCGCCACGGCCTCGCGCAACGCCTTGACCAGCGGTATCGCGACGCTGCCGGCCCGGCCGCTGTCGCGCACGATCGCCGGGACATCGAAGCGCGCGACGTCGCAGCAGCCCTCGATCGCAGCGGCGGCAGTTCCAGGAATCAGTCCCTCGGCCGCCTGCGCACGGGCGAGCGCGGCCTCGAAACGCAGCATCGCGTCGACGAAGGACCGGTCGCCGAACGCGTCCAGCGACTCGGGAGAGGAAAGGAAGCCGTCGAAGATGCTCATCGAGGTCTCAGTAGCGCAGTTGCGCGACGGCGCGCAGTTCCTCGGGCGTGGCCGTGCCGAAGCCGAAGAACTCGAGGTAGGCCGGAATCATCTCGAACAGCATGTCGGTACCCACCTGCACCGCGCAGCCCTTGGCTTTCGCGGCCTGGAGCAGCGGCGTGTACTCGGATTTCATGACGACCTCGCCGACGAAGGTCTCGGGCGCGATGCGGTCGACGTCGAACGGCAGCGGGTCGTCGTCCTTCATGCCCAGCGGCGTGGCGTTGACGACCACGTCGAAGCCGGCCGGATCCTTCGAGCCGGTGGTCACCTTCATCTGCGGATAGTGCTCGCGCAGCCGGGAGGCCAGCGCTTCGGCGGATGCGGCGCTGAAGTCGTAGAGCGCCAGCTCGGCGGCGCCCGCGGCGGCGATTGACGCCGCGATGGCGGAGCCGACGCCGCCGGTGCCCGACACCAGCACGCGCGTGCCCTTGAACGGCCGGCCCTTGCGCTCGACGCCGCGCACGAAGCCGGCGCCGTCGAACTGGTCGCCCAGCAGCGTGCCGTCGGGGCGCTTGAGGATCGCATTGCAGGCACCGGCGATGCGCGCGGTCGGCGTGACCTCGTCCATCAGGCCGACGGTGACGACCTTGTGCGGCATCGTGACCAGCGCGCCGCGCAGGTTGCTGAACCTGAAGATCTGCGTCAGCGAGGCCGCGTAGTCCTCCGGCCTGACGCCCATCGGCACCACGATGGCGTCGATGCCGTGCTTGTCGAACCACGGGTTGTAGATCATCGGTGCCTTGAAGGCTTCGGTCGGGAAGCCGAGGTGGGCGATGAGCGTCGTCTTGCCTGAGAGCATGGTTTCCGGACTCCGGTATCAGGAGAAATAGGGTTGGGCGATCTCGCCCTGCATGGAGGGCGGATAGATCAGTTCGCGAAGAAAGTCCGCGTCGTCCTGCAGGG
>JAKONL010000614.1 GCA_022701965.1 Burkholderiaceae bacterium
CGTGCAGAACCTGTTTCGCGCCTACCTGCCGGGCGCGTTCGACTGGTACATCGTCGCGGCGATTCCGGTGAGCTTTCTCGTCAGCGGCCTGGTGGGCGCGGCGATGGAGCGCAGCGTCATCCGCTTCCTCTACGGCAGGCCGTTGGAAACGCTGCTGGCCACCTGGGGCATCAGCCTCATCCTGATGCAGGGCGTGCGCTCGCTGTTCGGCGCGCAGAACGTCGGCGTCGAGAACCCGCCGTGGATGAGCGGCGGCTTCACCATGCTGAGCAACGTGACGCTGCCGTGGAACCGCGTGGGCATCGTCGTCTTCGCGGCGCTGGTGCTGCTGGCGGTCGGCTGGCTCATCGGCCGGACGCGGCTCGGCCTCTTCGTGCGCGGCGTCACGCAGAACCGTCCGATCGCCTCGTGCATGGGCGTGAACACCGCGCGCATCGACACCTACGCCTTCGCGCTGGGCTCGGGCATCGCCGGCCTCGCGGGCTGCGCGCTGAGCCAGATCGGCAACGTCGGCCCCGACCTCGGCCAGAGCTACATCGTCGACTCGTTCATGGTGGTGGTGATGGGCGGCGTCGGCCAGCTCGCGGGCACGGTCTACGCGGCGCTCGGCCTGGGCATCCTCAACAAGTTCATCGAAGGCTGGGCCGGCGCGGTGCTCGCGAAGATCGCGGTGCTGGTCTTCATCATCATCTTCATCCAGAAACGTCCTCAAGGCATCTTCGCCATGAAGGGCCGGAGTGCCGAGGCATGAGCAAGGTCGTACTTCCCAACAAGGGGCCGCTGCTCGGCGGCAAGGGCTGGACGGCCTTCTTCGTCGCGCTGATCGCGGTCTGCGCGCTGGCGCCGGCGCTCAACCTGTTCGTGCCGCAGGGCAGTGCGTTCCACATGAGCGACTACACGGTGGCGCTGGTCGGCAAGATCATGTGCTACGCGATCTGCGCGCTGGCGATGGACCTGATCTGGGGCTACACCGGCATCCTGTCGCTCGGCCACGGCATGTTCTTCGCGCTCGGCGGCTACATGATGGGCATGTACCTGATGCGCCAGATCGGCCGCGACGGCAACTACAAGAGCGACCTGCCGGACTTCATGGTGTTCCTCGACTGGAAGGAGCTGCCGTGGCACTGGACCTTCAGCGGCAGCTTCGGCCTGACGCTCCTGATGATCGTCGCGGTGCCCGGGCTCATCGCCTTCGTGTTCGGCTTCTTCGCCTTCCGCTCGCGCATCAAGGGCGTGTATTTCTCGATCATCACGCAGGCCATGACCTTCGCCGCGATGCTGCTGTTCTTCCGCAACGAGACCGGCTTCGGCGGCAACAACGGCTTCACCGACTTCAAGCGCATCCTCGGCATCCCGATCGCGACGCAGAACATGCGCATGACGCTGTTCGTCATGACCGGGCTCACGCTGCTGGGCTTCTTCCTGTTCAGCAAGTGGCTGATCGGCAGCAAGTTCGGCCGCGTGCTTCAGGCGATCCGCGATGCGGAGACGCGCGTGATGTTCTCGGGCTACAACCCGCTGCCGTACAAGCTCACGATCTGGGTGATCTCGGCCGTGATGTGCGGCGTGGCTGGCGCGCTCTATGTGCCGCAGGTCGGCATCATCAACCCCGGCGAGATGAGCGCGGCGAACTCGATCGAGATCGCGATCTGGGCCGCGGTCGGCGGGCGCGCGACGCTGATCGGGCCGATCGTCGGTGCCTTCATCGTCAACGGCGCGAAGAGCTGGCTGACCGTCGCGTATCCGGAATACTGGCTGTACTTCCTGGGCGCGCTGTTCATCGCGGTGACGCTGTTCCTGCCGAACGGCATCGTCGGGCTGGTGCGAAAACTGCTGTCGCCGAACGCGGGGCCGAGCGACGCGCGGCTCGAAGCGCAACGCGGCCTGGCCGCATCGGAAGGCGTCGAGCCCGAGGCGCTCGCGCCGGTCGTGCCGAACGCGGCCGCGATCGCACCGAAGGGAGCACGCGCATGACGCCCGACCTGATGGAGCAGGGCGCGCGACGCGCTGCCAGGCACAGCGGCATCGACCTGCCGGGCAACACCGAGTCGGGGGGGCGCGAGGGCGGCGCCGGCCGCATCGCGGTGCCGGGCGAGGTGGACGTCACGCACGGCCGCATCCTCTACCTGGAGGACGTCTGCGTGAGCTTCGACGGCTTCAAGGCGATCAACAAGCTGAGCCTGGACATCGCGCCCGGCGAACTGCGCTGCATCATCGGGCCGAACGGCGCGGGCAAGACCACGATGATGGACATCATCACCGGCAAGACGCGGCCCGACAGCGGCACCGTCTTCTTCGGCAGCACGATCGACCTGCTGCGCCACAAGGAGGCGGAGATCGCGCAGCTGGGTATCGGACGCAAGTTCCAGAAGCCGACGGTGTTCGAGCAGCTGACCGTGTTCGAGAACCTCGAGCTGGCGCTTAAGACCGACAAGGGCGTGAGGCGCTCGATGCTCTTCAGGCTCGACTCGGCGCAGAGCGACCGGCTGGCCGAAATCATCGAGACGATCCATCTCTCGGGCAGCGTCTCCCGCATGGCCGGCAACCTGAGCCACGGGCAGAAGCAGTGGCTGGAGATCGGCATGCTGCTGATGCAGGACCCGAAGCTGCTGCTGCTCGACGAGCCGGTCGCCGGCATGACGGACGAGGAGACGGCGCGGACGGCCGAACTCTTCCTGACGCTCAAGGGCAAGCACTCGCTGATGGTGGTGGAGCACGACATGAGCTTCATCCGCACGATCTCGGAGATCGTGACGGTGCTGTGCGACGGGTCCGTTCTCGCGCAGGGCACGCTGGACGAAGTGCAAGCGGACGAGCGGGTGATCGAGGTGTACCTTGGGCGGTAGGTCGGGCGCAAGGCCTGGGGAGGGTCGACGGCAGGTGGCCGAGTCCGGGGACGGCAGTCGCCTCCGGTCCCACGGACTTCGCTGCTGCTCCTCGGCTCGGGCGGGGTCCGCGGAAACTCGCTTCGCTCAGACAACCGCGGCCCTGATCCGCCCGAGCCTGCGGTGCTCGCCGGAGGCTCAACAGCCGTCCTCGGACTCGGCCACCCGCCGTCGACCCGGGGCACGATCGTTAGGCACCTTTCCGTTGTGCACCTCTCACCAGCGACCCGAGCCTGTCGAACGCCATTGAACGGCGGCCACCGAGAACCAACCATGCTCACAGTCAAGAACATCCACCAGTACTACGGCGGCTCCCACATCCTGCGCGACGTGAGCTTCGAGGCCAGACTGGGCAAGGTCAACGTCCTGCTCGGCCGCAACGGCGTTGGCAAGACCACGCTGCTGAAGTCGCTCATGGGCCTGGTTCCCATCAAGAGCGGCAGCATCGAATTCGACGGCCAGCCGATCCAGAAGAAGACCCCGTACGACCGCGCCCGGCTCGGCATGGGCTTCGTGCCGCAGGGCCGCGAGATCTTTGCGCGCCTCACGGTCGAGGAGAACCTGCGCATGGGCCTCGCCTACAAGAGCGGCAGCACGCCCATCCCGGCCGAGCTCTACGAACTGTTCCCGGTGCTCAGGCAGATGCTCCACCGCCGCGGCGGCGACCTCTCCGGCGGCCAGCAGCAGCAGCTCGCCATCGCCCGCGCGCTCGCGCCGAAGCCCAGGATCCTGATCCTCGACGAGCCGACCGAGGGCATCCAGCCGAGCATCATCAAGGACATCGGCCGCGTCATCCGCATGCTGGCCGACCGCGGCGACATGGCCATCGTGCTGTGCGAGCAGTACTACGACTTCGCCCAGGAACTCGCCGACGACTACCTCGTCATGGAGCGCGGCGAATTCATCGCGCGCGGCGAGGGCAAGGACATGGAGGCGCACGGCGTGCGTCAACTGGTCGCGATCTGACCGTCGCGGACCGACCCGGGTCCACGGGCCGTCGGGATATGCAGCGCGCGAGGCGACGCCTGCAGACGTGCGTGATAAGGTCGCGCGGCAGGGTTAACCCCTAGACCGCCGAGCCACCACGCCCATGAACACGCCCATCGCCTCCGCAGATTCCACCGACGCCGTTGCGTCCCCGACCGCCGCCGGCGTCGATCCGGCCGCCGATCGCACACTAATGCGTGCCGTGCTGGCGCTCGGCGTCGGGGGCTTCGCGCTGGGCACCGGCGAGTTCGTGATCATGGGCCTCTTGCCCGAGGTCGCGCGCGACATCGGCGTGAGCATCCCGCAAGCCGGCCACGTGATCAGCGCCTACGCGGTGGGCGTGGTGCTCGGCGCCCCGCTGCTGGCGGTGCTGGCCGCGGGATGGCGGCGGCGCACGCTGCTCATCGCGCTGATGGGCTTCTTCGCGGTCGGCAGCTTCGCCTCGGCGCTCGCGCCGGGCTATCTCTCGCTCAACCTCATGCGCTTCGCCGCCGGTCTTCCGCACGGCACGTATTTCGGCGTCGCGGCGCTGGTGGCGGCGTCGCTCGCGCCGGCGGGCAAGCGCGCGCGGGCCGTCGGACTGGTGATGCTGGGCCTGACCGGGGCGACGCTGGTGGGCGTGCCCATCGCGACCTGGCTCGGGCAGGTGTTCGGCTGGCGGGCCGCCTTCGTCTTCGTCGGCGCCATCGCGCTGGCGGCGATGGTCATGCTGCGCCGCGGCGTGCCCGACCTGGCGCCCGCACCCGGTGCGAGCCCGCTGCGCGAACTCGACGCGTTGCGCCGCAAGCAGGTCTGGCTCACGCTGGGCATCGCGGCGATCGGTTTCGGCGGCATGTTCGCGGTCTTCAGCTACATCAAGCCCACGCTCACCGAAGTGGCCGGCATGCCGCTGGGCGGCGTGCCCTTCGTGCTGGCGCTGTTCGGCCTGGGCATGGTCACCGGCAACCTGGTGGGCGCACGGCTCGCCGACCACGCGCTGATGCGCACCATCGGGCTGCTGCTGGCCTGGTCGGTCGCGGTGCTGGTGGCCTTCGTCTTCCTGGCGCACCACGTGGTGACGGCGGCGATCGGCACCTTCCTGATCGGCACCATCGTCGCCATCGGCCCGGCACTGCAGATCCGGCTCATGGACGTGGCCGGCGAGGCGCAGACCCTGGCCGCCGCGCTCAACCACTCGGCCTTCAACATGGGCAATGCGCTCGGTGCCTGGCTCGGCGGCGTGGCGATCACGGCGGGCCTGGGCTGGACGTCGACCGGCTGGGTCGGCGCGCTGCTGGGCCTCGCCGGGCTCGGGATGTTCGCGTGGTCGCTGTCGGTGGAGCGGCGCACGGTGCGCCGCCGCGCTGCGCTCGCCTGAGTCGTCGTCAGCCGATGCGGGCGGTCGTGTCGCGCCCGGTATCGCTTCCCATCGGCGGCGCGATGTCCTCCAGCGATCGCCGCTCCGCGTCCACGCCCCAGCGCAGCGCGACCAGGCCCGCGACGATCACCAGGGCAGCGCCGATCGCATAGCCGATGGCGACCGCGCCGCGGCTGCCGGTGTCGATCAGCATGCCGAACAGGAACGGCGCCGCGAAGCCGCCGGCGCCCGTGCCCACCGCGTAGAAGAGCGAGATGGCCAGCGCGCGCATCTCCAGCGGGAACACCTCGCTGACCGTCAGATAGGCCGAACTCGCCGCCGCCGATGCGAGGAAGAACACCGCCGACCAGCACAGCGCCTGCGTCAGCGCATTCAGCCAGCCCTCCATGAAGGCCCAGCCGGTCAGGCCGAGGCCGACACCCGACAGCACGTAGGTCAGCGCGATCATCCTGCGGCGCCCCACGCGGTCGAACAGCGGGCCGAGCAGCAGCGGCCCGAGCACGTTGCCGAGCGCGAACGGGAAGATGTAGAGCGCCACGCGGCCCTCGGGCACGCCGTGGAAGCGCGTGAGCACCAGGGCATAGGTGAAGAAGATGGCGTTGTAGAAGAACGCCTGCGAGATCATCAGCGACAGCGCCACCACGCTGCGTGCGCGGTAGCGGTGCAGCAGCACGTCGGCGATCTCGCGCATCGACGGCGCGGCCCTGCGGATGAAGCTCAGGTGCGACGTCGCCGGCACGGCCGCCAGCGGGCCGTGCTGCGCCGCCACCTCGGCCTCGATGCGATCGATGATCGCGTGCGCTTCTTCGGCGCGGCCGTGCGACATCAGCCAGCGCGGGCTCTCCGGCACGTCGCGCCGCACCAGCAGGATCGCGATGGCCAGCACGGCGCCCAGCGCGAAGCCCGCGCGCCAGCCCCAGACCGGCCCGAGCACGCGGGGGTCGAGCAGCACCAGGCTCATGCCCGCGCCGAGCGCCGCGCCGATCCAGAAGCTGCCATTGATGGCCAGGTTCACGCGCCCGCGCACCCGTGCCGGGATCAGCTCGTCGATGGCCGAGTTGATCGCCGCGTACTCGCCGCCGATGCCCACGCCGGTCATGAAGCGGCACAGCGCGAAGAACCAGAAGCTGGGCGAGAACGCGGTCGCGAAGGTCGCGGCGGTGTAGACCGCCAGCGTGATCAGGAACAGCTTCTTGCGCCCGAGCCGGTCGGCGAGACGGCCGAACACCAGTGCGCCGATCACCGCGCCGCCGATGTAGAGCGAGCCCGCCGCGCCGATCTGCGCCGCGCGCAGGCCGAGCGTGTCGGACCGCTCCAGCACGCCGCCGAGCGAGCCGACCAGCGTCACTTCCAGCCCGTCCAGCACCCAGGCCACGCCGAGCGCGATCACCACGCGCCAGTGCCAGCGCGACCACGGCAGGCGGTCGAGGCGGGCGGGAATGTCGGTCGACGTCGGGGAGGCGCCCGCGGGCGCTGCGGTGAGGCTGGTCATCGGGCGACTCTATGCCGTCCGGCGGCCGGGCAGCAACAGCCGCGTCCCGGCGGCGGCGGTCGCGGCCAGCAGCGCCGCGAAAGCGCCCGAGCTGCCGAAGGCCGTGCCCGCGGCCGCGAATCCCACCGGCGCGAGCGCCAGACCCGCGTAGCCGAAGAGCAGCACCGCGCCGGTGACCGCGCCGGCGCGTCCGGGACCGGCGAGCCGCGCGAGTTCGGCGACCATGACGCCGTTCCAGCCACTCGCGCTCAGGCCCAGCAGCGCGACGAGCACCAGCAGCGCGGCCGATGGCGGCGTGCCGGGCCACAGGAACAGCGCGAGGCCGGAGGCGCCGGTCAGCAGGCCGAGCGCGCCGAGCAACCCGCGCGTCGAGGTGCCGGGCCGTTGCGCGATCCGGCCCCACAGCAGGCGTCCGGCGAGCCCGGCCCCCTGCATCCATGCGGCCCAGCCCGCCGCGACCGGCACGGCCATGCCCCAGGTCCGCACGCCGTGGCTGATGACGAAGAGATTCAGGCAGACCTGCGTCGCCATGAAGACCACCATCGCGAGCGTCAGCAGCCGCAGCGCCGGCGATGCGGCCAGCTCGCGCAGCCCGCTCGCCGCCGTTGCCGGGCCCGGCGGCGCCGCGGCGGCGAGCGTGCCGTCGCCGCGCGAAAGCCGCAGGCAGGCGAGCGCGACGAGCAGCGCCAGCGCCGCGACCAGTGCGAACGGCCAGGCCGGATGGCGCAGCAGCAGCGCCGGGAGGCTCAGCGATCCGGCCATCGCGCCGATCTGGTTGCCCGTCTGGCGGATCGAGAACACCCAGGGGCGGCGCGCAGGCGGCGTCACGCGCGCGAGGACCGACGCGCTGGCCGGCGTCTCCGGGCCGAAGGCCAGCCCGAGCAGCAGCACCGCCGGCCAGAGCGACCAGCCGACGCCGCCGGACCCCGCCGCATCGAGGCCCAGGCAGGCCATCGCGAGCAGCACGCAGCCCATGCAGGCCGCGGCCAGCCGCAGGTCGCCGAGCCGCCGGATCAGCCACCCGGCCGCGAGCGAGCTCAGCGCGCCGATGGCGAACAGCGTGCTGCCGAGCATCCCGAGCCGCCCGAGGTCGACGCCCAGCTGCGGCGCCAGCACCGACAGCGCGAAGGTGCCCATCGCGACGACCGCCTGCACCGCGGTCATCGCCGGCAGATGGCGTGCGACCGCGCGGTCCGGAGGTGCGGGCGGGTGGCCGCTCAATCCGCGGCCCGGGTGCCCAGCAGGCGCTCGACGGCTGCGGGCAGCCCGCGATGCGGCTTGACCGGTGGCGGCGCGAAGCTGCCCGCCGTGGCCCGGCCCGGTGCCAGCGCCACCAGCGTCGCCGCGTGCCGCACCGCGCTGGACACGCCGTCGACCACCGGCACCGTCAGCCGTCCGTGCAGGGTGCGCGCGAGTCCCGCCAGCGGCGCGCCGGCCAGCACGATGACCTCGGCGCCGTCTTCCTTCACCGCGCGCTCGCACAGCGCGAGCAGCGCCTCGGCATGGTCGTCCTGCACGTGGCCGATGCTCGCCAGCGGCCGGTCCAGCGCGCGGATGCTGGCCAGCCGGCCGATCAGGCCGTTGGCCTCCACGACTTCGCGGTACCAGGCCTGGATGCGCTGCGAGATCGCGACGATCGAGAAGCGGTGGCCCAGCAGGCAGGCCGTGGCGAGCGCCGATTCGGTCATGCCCAGCACCGGCACCGGCAGCACCTCGCGCAGCGCCGCGAGGCCGGGGTCGCCGAAGGCCGCGACGATCACCGCGTCGTGGCCGGCGTGATGTTCGGCGGCGAGCTGCGCCGTGGCCCAGGCGCCGATCAGCGCCTCGAAGCGCGTCTCGATGTAGGCGACGCCGAAGGCGGCGGTCTTCATCGTGAGGCCGGTGCCCGGCTCGGCGCTGCGCCGGGCCTCGGCCTCGATCAGCGCCGTGACGCTCTCGGAGATGTTGGGATTGATCACGAGCAGGCGCATGGCGTGCACCTTTTCAGCGACGACGCGGCATCAGCGTGGGCAGGCCGCAGGCCAGCAGCTCGCCGCGCCCGGGCTGCGCGTGGAATTCGGTGCCGTCCCACACCACCTCGCCGCGGGCGAGCGTGAGGCCGGGCCAGGCCCGCAGCGTCATGCCCTCGTAGGGCGTGTAGTCGACCTCGTGGTGCAGCA
>JAKONL010000629.1 GCA_022701965.1 Burkholderiaceae bacterium
CTGGGCGGCCTTGACCTTGCGGACCAGGTCGCTGGCATCGCGGCCGATGCCTTCGGCAATGATCTCGATCGCCTGGATCACGCCTTGCGGATCGACGATGAAGGTACCGCGGTCGGCCAGGCCTTCGGATTCGCGCATCACTTCGAAGTTGCGCGTGATGGTGCCGGTCGGGTCGCCGATCATCGTGTAGGTGACCTTGCCGATGGTCTCCGACGAGTCGTGCCAGGCCTTGTGCGTGAAGTGCGTGTCGGTGGAGACCGAGTAGATCTCGACACCCATCTTCTGGAACGATTCGTAATGGTCGGCCACGTCGCCGAGCTCGGTCGGGCAGACGAAGGTGAAGTCGGCCGGGTAGAAGAAGAACACGGCCCACTTGCCCTTCACGTCGGTGTCGGACACTTCGATGAACTTGCCGTTGCGATAGGCACTGGACTTGAAGGGCTTGATCTGGGTGTTGATGACGGACATGAGTTTCCCTGGTTGCTCGCTGCACAAAACACAGCATGAAAATTGGTGCGAGTCACTAGTATAACTACTAGTAAGCCTAATCCAATAGTCAAGGACTATCAAATCCATCATTTCACTCTATGACCGCTCACATCCGGAGTTTCTCCAGTTCGAAACCGGCGACCCGCTTGTAGCGGGCTGCGATTTCCTCGAGTTCCGGACGCGTAATCACGTCTTCCACGGTGGCGAATCCATCGGGAGCGCGTTCCTCAGCGACCTGCATCACCTGCTCCGGCCCGTTCAGGCGATTGCGCAGCACGATGCCGGTCGTCTTGGGCAACCGGTCGGCCTCGTACTCGAGCAGCGCGTGCTCGATCGAGCTCAGGCGTTTCTCCCTCAGCAGGCCGAAACATTCCGCGAAGTAGGCGGCGTCGACGATCGCCTGGGCGCTGCCGTTCGAGCCGATCGGATACATGGCATGCGCCGCGTCGCCCATCAGCGTTACGCGGCCGAACGTCCAGCGCGGGAGCGTGTCGCGGTCGACCAGCGGGAACTCGTAGACCGCAGCAGCGCCGTCGATCACCGACGGCACGTCGATCCAGTCCCACTTCCAGCTGGCGAAGGCGTCCGCGAAGACGGCCTTGTCGACCTTCCGGTTCCAGTCGGTGCGCGGCGGCGTGTCGCCCGCGACGCGCAGTTCGGCGATCCAGTTGATGCGCGAGCGGCCGTCGCGACGCAACGGCTCGGAGATCGGGTAGCAGACGAACTTCTGGTCCTGGTGCCCGGCCATGAACATGGTGCGGCCGTCCAGGAACGGCGCGCCTTCGGTCACTCCGCGCCAGAGCATGCGACCGGCGAAGCGCGTGGGCGCGTCGTCGACGTAGAGGAACCTGCGCACCGCCGAGTGGATGCCGTCGGCGCCGACCAGCACGTCGCCCCGCGCCTCGACGGTGGATGCGTCTTCGCGACGCAACGTGACCGTGACGCCGCCGGCGTCCTGTGCGAAACCCGCGAACGAGTGCCCCAGCCTGATGGCACCTGCTCCGAGGCGCTCGACCGCCGTCCGGTAGAGCAGCATCTGGAATTCGCCCCGGTGCACCGAGAACTGCGGCACCGGGTAGCCCGCGGCCAACCCGCGCGGCTCGCTCCAGATCGGCTGGCCGAACTTGTTGAAGTACCGCAGCGACGAGGTCTCGATCGCGCACTCTCCGACCGCATCGCGAAGCCCGATCGACTCGAGCACCGCGACCGCGTGCGGCAGCAGGTTGATGCCGACGCCCAGCGGGCGCATCTCGCGCGACTGCTCGAACACCTCCACCTCGATGCCCATGCGCTGCAGCTTCAGCGCCAGCACCAGTCCGGCGATGCCGGCTCCTGCGATCAAAACCTTCATCCGTCGTCTCCTGGAATTACCGGCCGAGTGTCGCGCGACGGGCGGCGGACACATGTCATCCCAGAGGTTGACAGTGGCCGCTGTCATCCTCTGGGTGGACGTGCGGGCGAGGCTGGCCGGCTTATCGTGGCCGTGCCCGAATCACTCGACCCAGCCACTCGGATCTCCCCATGAACGACCGCGCCCCGACCGAGATCTTTTCCCTGCCGCCGCCCGCGCTGGTACCGATGACGCGGATCGTGTGCGAAGTCGGCCTGCTGACCAGCCTCGGCGCGACGCCGCGCGGCGAGCGCCGCTACGTGCCGCTCGGCGGCGGTACGGTGCAGGGACCCGAACTCAACGGCCGCCTCGTCGAAGGCGGCGTCGACTGGCAGCTGAACCGCGCCGACGGGGTGCTCGAGATCGAAGCCCATTACGTGCTGCGGCTGGACGACGGCGCACTGGTCGAGGTCGACAGCAGCGGGCTGCGCCATGGCCCCGCAGAGGTGATGGCGCGCCTGGCGCGCGGCGAAGCGGTGCCGGGAGACGCCTACTTCTTCCGCACGCTGATCCGCTTCACGACCGGCGCCACGCGCTGGCGGCATCTCAACGCGACGATGGCCATCGCCCGCGGCACACGCGAAGCCACGCGCGTGCTGCTCGACGTCTACCGGCTGACTTGAGGCAACGGACAGCCCGTGCGCCCCAGGGTTTGCGCTAACCGGCATCGCCCGCACGCGGCTTAAGCTGACCGCGAAGCGCCCCCGAGCGCTCGCAGCGCCCGACGGCACTGCACCGGAGACCACCCGACCATGAATTCCTGGACCCTGGAGACACCCGGCCCGGCCGACTCGCATGCCGCGATGGCGCGCATGGTCGACGCGATGGGTAGCGATCATTTCGCCGGCACGACGCTCGCGAGCCTCGCGCGTCTGCTGGGCATCGGCTCCTGGTCGGTCTATCGGCTGTGGAACGACCGGCCTCCGGTGATGCACCTCTCGGCGAGCACCGGTGACCGCGACACGACAGGCGAGTGCTTCTCCATCTATCGCGACCGTCAGCTCTACCTGCGGGATTCGAGTTTCGAGTCGGTGCGCCGCGATGGCCCGACGGGCCGCTCCATGCTGCTGCGCATGCGCGCCGACGACGCGCCCAATATCGAGCACCGCGACGCCATCTATCGGCGTCACGGCATGGTCGAGCGCATCTCCGTCGCTCGCGCCGAGCCCGACGGCTCGCTGCTCGCCGTCAACGCCTACAGCCATGACGCGGACCGCTGCTCGGGCCAGGCCATGGCGGAGCGCTTCGGCGAGATCGCCGCCACGCTGCTCGCGGCGGTGGCGCGGCATGTCGACTGGATGGTCAAGGCGCCGGCACAGACTCAGCGCGAGATGCTGCGCGGGCGATGCCCGACGCTGACCGATCGCGAACTCGACGTGCTGGAGCGCCTGCTGAAAGGCATCACCTACGACGGCATCGCCGCGGACATGGGCCTGAGCGTCTGCACCGTGAAGACCTACCGCGCCCGGGCGTTCGAGCGGCTCGACATCCATTTCAAGAGCGAGTTGTTCGCCCTCTTCGTCGCGCCGGCCCGCGACGCCCGACCGGTCAGTCGGCCTTGAAGCCGGTGGCCTTGACCACCGCCGCCCAGCGCGCGGCCTCGGCCTTCACCATGCGCTCGGTCTCGCCCCGGCCGGTACCGGCCAGCGTGAATCCCGCTTCCTGAAGCACCCGCCTGACCTCCGGCGCCTGCATGGCATCGACGGCCGCCTTGTCCAGCCTGTCGAGCGCGGCGACAGGCGTGCCGGCGGGCGCGAAAAGCGCGAACCAGGCCGAGAAATCGACCTTGGGGAACCCGGCCTCGGCCATCGTGGCGACCTCGGGCAGCAAGGGCGAACGCGCCGCGCCGGTGGTGGCGAGGGCGCGCAGCTTGCCGCCCTTGATCTGCGGCGCGGCCAGCGCCGTGGTCACGAAAGCCGCCTGGACATCGCCCGCGACCAGGGCCGTGATCGCGTCCCCGGTCGCGCGGTAGTGCACGGGCTCGATCCTGAGCCCGGCCTGGTTGGCGAACACCTCGGCGCCGAAATGGCCCGGCGTGCCGGCGCCGAAGGTACCGAAGTTCACCCGCTCGCCCTTGGTACCGGCACCGACGACCAGTTCCCCGACGGTCCGGTAAGGCGAGGTGACCGGCACCACCAGGATGAAGTCGGAACGCACGAGTTCAGAAACCGCGACGAGCTCGCGCGCCGGGTCGTACGAAAGCTTGGTGTACGAGGCTGGCGCGATGCTGATCGAGCCGACCTCGCCGAGCAGCAGCGTGTAACCGTCGGGCGCAGCCTTGGAGACCACCTGCGCACCGATCTGGCCGCCTGCGCCGGCGCGATTGTCGACGACCACCGGCTGCTTCAGAAGGTCGGCGAGCTTCAGCCCGACGGTGCGCGCGACGACGTCCGGTCCGGTACCCGCCGGGAAGCCGACGATCAGCCGCATCTGCCGGTCGGGATACGCGCCCGGCTGGGCGACGGAAGCGAGCGGCCAGCCTGCGGCGAGCGCCGGCACGAGCGAAAGGGCGAGCAGGTTTCTGCGAAGCATCGGTGTTTCTCCACGGAATGGCACACGTCGTGCCGACGGTCACGAGTCTGTGCCACCTCCGCGGACCGGGTGTCATCCCAGAAGACGACATCCGCCACGTACTCTGGTCCGGCGACCGGTGCCGATGTCATCTTCTGGGATGACGGGTGGTCGTCGATCCCGGCTTTAACGTGCAGCGCGTGCCGGCCCGACCAGCAGGGTCGCGCGAACGAAAACAAACCAGGAACCGGAGACGGACGATGACTTTCCCGACGATCGGATTTTCTGCACTGGCGCTGGCTGCAGCCACGCTGTGCGCCTGCGGTGGCGGCGGTCACGATGCGACGTCGTCCACGCGGCCGATGCCCACGACGTCGGCGCTCCTCGGTCAGTGCGACGTGCTGGCCGGCGCCGCACTCCCCGATACCACGCTCACCAGCAGCACGATTGCCGAGGGCACGGTGATCAACGGTGTCGTGCTGCCCGAGCATTGCGTGGTGCAGGGCCGCATGAATCCGCGGACCGGCGTCGACGGCAAGCCCTACTACATCGGCTTTCAGTTGCGGCTGCCGAAGACCTGGAACGGCCGCTTCGCCTTCCAGGGCGGCGGCGGCAACGACGGCGTCGTGCGGATCGCGCTGGGTGCGCTGGCCGGCAACGACGCCTCGTCGGCCGCGCTGCAGACCAGCGCGCTCGCCAAGGGCTATGCGGTCGTTACCACCGACGCCGGCCACCAGGTCACGGATGCGAGCTTCGGCTTCGATCCGCAGGCCCGCACCGACCACGCCTATGCGTCCTACGACAAGGTGACGGTCGCGGCCAAGACCCTGATCGGCCTGGCCTACGGGCGCGTGCCCGACCGCTCGTACTTCGTCGGTTGCTCGGGCGGCGGGCGGCAGGCACTGCTGTTCCCGCAACGCTTTCCGACCTATTTCGACGGCGTGGCGGCCAACGCGCCGGCCATCAAGGTCGCGAAGGAGGCATCGGTCGCCTCGACCTGGAACGTGCTCGCCTACACGGCCATCGCCCCGACCGATGCGAGCGGCCGGCGCATCCTCAGCCGTGCGTTCTCCAACCAGGACCTGGCCCTGGTCTCGGACGCGATCGTGAAGAAGTGCGACGCGCTCGACGGCCTGGCCGACGGCATCGTGGGTGTCAATCCGTCGGCCTGCAGCTTCGACCCGGCGGTACTGCAATGCACGGGTGCGAAGACCGACAGCTGCCTCTCGGGCGACCAGGTCACCGCGCTGAAGAAGGACTTCGGCGGCCCGAAGAATTCGGCTGGCCAGGCGATCTACGCAAGCTGGCCGTGGGAC
>JAKONL010000009.1 GCA_022701965.1 Burkholderiaceae bacterium
CATGGCGCGCTGGCGCTGCCCGCCGGAGAGCTGGTGCGGCAGCGACCTCGCCCGCCGCTCGGGCTCCGGGATGCCAGTGTCCGCGAGCAGCTGGACCGCGGCCTCGTGCGCGTCACGCTTCGACAGGCCCTCGTGCAGTTCGAGCACCTCGGCCACCTGGTCGCCGACGCTGTAGAGCGCGTTCAGCGCGGTCATCGGTTCCTGGAAGATCATCGCGATCTCCTTGCCGCGCACCCCGCGCAGCGCCTGCTCCGGCAGCGTCAGGAGATCGCGCGGCGCATCGACCCGTGCCGCCATACCACCGGTCGGGTCCGCATCGGCAAAGCGCGCCGACCCCGACACGGACGCGTTCTGCACCAGCCGCAGGAGGCTCAGCGCCGTCACCGTCTTGCCCGAGCCGGACTCGCCGACCAGCGCGAGCTTCTCTCCCGGCGCGATCGAGAAATCGATGCCGTGCACCACCTCCTTGTCGCCGAACGCGACGCGCAGGTCGCGCACTTCCAGGAGCGGTCGCAGGGTGTCGGGCGCGCTCATCGGTCGGTCTTCCGCGGATCGAGCGCATCGCGCAGCGCGTCGCCCATGAAGGTCAGCAGCATCAGCGTGACCACGAGCACGGCGAAGGTCGACAGCGAGATCCACCAGGCGTCGATGTTGGCCTTGCCCTGGCTCAGCAGTTCGCCGAGCGACGGGGTGCCCGGCGGCACGCCCAGGCCGAGGAAATCCAGCGACGTCAGCGCCAGGATCGCCGCGCTCATGCGGAACGGCAGGAACGTGACGACCGGCGTCATGCTGTTGGGCAGGATGTGGCGGCGCATGATCTGCAGGTTCGATACGCCGAGCGCCCGGGCGGCCCGCACGTAGTCCATCTGGCGGTTGCGCAGGAACTCGGCGCGCACGTAGTCCGACAGGCCCATCCAGCCGAACAGGCTCAGCAGCACCAGCAGGAGCGCCACGCTGGGCGCGAAGATGGCGCTGAAGATGATCAGCAGGTAGAGCTCGGGCATCGAGCCCCAGATCTCGATGAAGCGCTGGAACGCCAGGTCGGTCGTGCCGCCGAAGAAGCCCTGGATCGCACCGGTGATCACGCCGAGCACCACGCCGATGGCCGTGAGCGCCAGCGCGAAGAGCACGCTGACGCGGAAGCCGTAGACGAGTTGCGCGAGCAGGTCGCGCCCGCGATCGTCGCTGCCGAGGAAGTTCTCGCGCGACGGCGCCGCCGGATTCGGCGCGGTCGCGAAATAGTTCAGCGTCTTCGGTCCGTAGGGGTTGGGCGCGTAGACGGCCCAGTTGCCGCCCTCGGTGATGCGCTGGCGGATGAACGGGTCGAGGTAGTCGGCCGGCGTCTCGAAGTCGCCGCCGAAGGTCTTCTCCGAATAGTCGCGCAGCACCGGGAAATAGGTCTGGCCCGCGTAGCGCACGACCAGCGGCTTGTCCGTCGACAGCACTTCGGCGAACAGGCTGAGCACGACCAGCGTCGTGAAGACGACCAGGCTCCAGAAACCCAGCCGGTTGCGCCGGAAGCGCATCCAGGCGCGGCGACCCGGGCTCGGCGACGGGGCGACGGGGCTAGTCGAACTTGACACGGGGATCGACCCAGACATAGCAGAGATCGCTGATCAGCTTGGTGACCAGGCCGATCAGCGTGAAGAGATAGAGCGTGCCCAGCACCACCGGGTAGTCGCGCCGGATCACGCTCTCGTAGCTCAGCAGGCCCAGGCCGTCGAGCGAGAACAGCGTCTCGATCAGCAGCGAGCCGGTGAAGAACGCGCCGATGAAGGCGGCCGGGAAGCCGGTGATGATCGGGATCAGCGCGTTGCGGAACAAGTGCTTCCAGAGCACCTGCCGCTCCGACAATCCCTTCGCGCGCGCGGTCAGCACGTACTGCTTGCGGATCTCCTCGAGAAAGGAGTTCTTCGTCAGCATGGCCGTGACGGCGAAGCTGCCGAGCACCATCGCCGTCACCGGCAGCGCGATGTGCCAGAGGTAGTCGACCACCCTCGCGCCCCAGCCGAGCGACTCCCAGTTCGGCGACGTCAGCCCGCGCAGCGGAAACCACTGCAGTTGCCCGCCGAAGACGACCAGCAACGCCACGCCGAGCACGAAGCCGGGAATCGCATAGCCGACCAGCACCACCAGCGTGGTGACGAAGTCGAAGCGCGAGCCGGCACGCACGGCCTTGGCCACGCCCAGCGGCACCGCGATCAGGTAGCTGATGAAGAAGGTCCAGAGGCCGAGGCTGATGGACACCGGCATCTTCTCCTTCACCAGCTGCCACACGTCCTTGTGCTGGTAGAAGCTCGTCCCGAGGTCGAAGCGTGCGAAGGACTTCAGCATCTGCCAGAAACGCTCGACCGGCGGCCTGTCGAAGCCGTAGAGCTGCCGGATCTCGGCGATGCGCTTCTCGTCCAGGCCCTGCCGCCCTCGATAGCCGGCGCCCGACGCGGCGGCACGCTCGCCGCCGGAGTCGCGCCCCTGCAGCTGCGACACCATCTGCTCGACCGGTCCGCCCGGCACGAACTGGATGACGACGAACGTCAGCAGCAGCACGCCGAAGAGCGTCGGCACCATGAGCAGCAGGCGCTTGAGGATGTAGCTGGCCATCGGTCCTTGTCGGGTCGGGTCCGGTCGAAGGGGGTCACTTGTTGGAGGGCGCGGCCCACCAGGTGCCGAATGCCCAGCTGTCGGGCTGGTAGTACGGCGGGATCGTCGGCGGGAGCACGAACGGTGCCGGACGATAGCCGATCAGGAACGCGTCGCCGTAGTACTGGGGCACCGAGTAGTAGCCGTGCGCGAGCACGCGGTCGAGCGCACGCAGCGCCGCGCCGAGTTCCGGCCGCGTCGTCGCGGCCACGACCTTCTGCAGCAGCACGTCGACCGCCGGATCGGCGATGCCCCAGATGTTCGACGACCCGTGGGTGGCCGCGGCCTTCGATCCGAACAGCTCGGGGAGCTCGCCGCCGGGCGCCGTGCTGCCCGGCAGGCGCGTCGTCGTCATCTCGAACTGGAAACCGTCCATGCGCTGCTGGGCGAGCGAGAAGTCGACCGTGCGGAAGGTCATCGCGATGCCGAGCTTTCGCAGCGACGTCTGGAACGGCGTGGCGACACGGATCAGCGACGGCTGGTCGTTGAGGAACTCGATCGTGAAAGCCTCGCCCTTCGCGTTGCGCAGGGCGCCGTCGCGGTAGGTCCAGCCGGCCTCGGCGAGCAGGTCGCGCGCCTTGCGCAGGTTCTCGCGCAGGCTGCCTGGCGGCGCGGTGCTCGGCGCGACGACCGCGGGGCCGAAGACTTCGGGGCGCAGCCTGTCGCGCAGCGGCTCCAGCAGCGCCAGCTCGTCGGGCTTGGGCAGGCCTTCGGCATGGAACTCGCTGTTCGGGAAATAGCCTTCGACGCGCTTGTAGAGGCCGTAGAACAGCTGCTTGTTGAGCCACTCGAAGTCCATCGCCAGTCCGATGGCGCGGCGCACCCGGATGTCCTGGAACTTCGGGTCGCGCAGGTTGAAGACGTAGCCCTGGAAATCGCCCGGGTTGCGGTTCTCGAAAGCCCGCTTCACGACCTGGCCCGACGTGAACTGCTTGCCGGTGTATTGACGCGCCCAGTTGCGCGACGTGAATTCGCGCATGAAGTCGTACTCGCCCGCCTTGAGTCCCTCGAAGCGCGAGGTGTCGTCGAGGTAGATCTTGAAGGTCACGCGGTCGAAATTGAACATGCCCCGGCGCACCGGCAGTTCGGCTCCCCAGTACGTCGGGTCGCGCGTATAGGTGATGTCGCGGCCCATCCGCGGATCGGCGATCCGGTAGGGCCCGGAACCGACCGGCACCTCGGTCGTCACCTGGTCGAACGGCTTGCCCCTGCCCCACGCGCGGCTGAAGACCGGCATGCCGCCGACGACCAGCGGCAGCTCGGCGTTGGCGCTCGCGAAGTCGAAGCGCACCGTGCGCTCGTCGACCGCGACCACGTCCTTCAC
>JAKONL010000062.1 GCA_022701965.1 Burkholderiaceae bacterium
GTGGCTGGTCGGCGAGGCTGCCGAGCATGCGGACACGGACGGGCGCGACCGCTGGCGCCAGTGGCTGGCAGCGACCGGCCTGCAGACCGTCACGGCCCACGACCGGCTTACGGCCGCGCTGCAGGCCCCGGCATCGTGACGATGAAATCCACTCACCCCGCCGGACCGATCACCATCGCCGTGGTCGGCCACACCAACGTCGGCAAGACGTCGCTGCTGCGTACGCTGACGCGCCGCATCGACTTCGGCGAGGTCTCCGCGCGCAGTGGGACGACGCGCCACGTCGAGCGTGTCGACCTTCTCGTGAACGGTCGCGCCGCCGTGCGCTTCTTCGACACCCCGGGTCTGGAGGATGCCGTCAGCCTGCGCGAGCACATGGGCCGGTTCGCCGCCGGCGAGTCGACGCCGCCAGACCGCATCCGCGCGTTCCTGCGCAGCCCGGAGGCGCATGGGAATTTCGAGCAGGAAGCCAAGGTGCTTCGCGCGCTGCTCGACGTCGATGCCGCGTTCCTGGTCGTCGACGCGCGAGAGCCGGTGCTGCCGAAGTACCGCGACGAGATGGAGCTGGTCGGCTCCTGTGCCAGACCGGTGTTGCCGGTCTTGAACTTCGTGCGCGATCCGGCCAGCCGCGAGGGCGAGTGGCGCGCGCTGCTCGCCGCCTACGGCATGCATGCCGTGGTGCGGTTCGACGCCGCCGCGCCCTTCGTGGGCGCCGAACGCGACCTCTACCAGGATCTCGTCACGCTGCTGCGCGACCGCAGCGCCGAACTGCACGAGGTCGTGGCATCGCTCGACGACGAAGCGGCGCAGCGGCGGTTCGGCGCGGCGGGGCGCATCGCGGAACTGCTCGTCGATGCCTCTGCGACCCGGCGCACGATCGCCGCTGCGGACTTTTCCGATCCGACGCGACGCGCGCCGCTGGTCGATGCGCTGCGCCGGACGGTATCGGAAAAAGCGCAGCGCTGCGCGTCCGACCTGCTCGCCCTCTACGGGTTCCGCGAGAACGACGCCGGCGAAGCGCCGTTGCCGATGCTCGAGGGACGCTGGTCGACGGACTTCTTCAATCCCGAGGCGATGAAGCAGGTCGGCCTGCGACTCGGGCAAGGCGCGGCCGTCGGCGCGGCGTTCGGCGCCGTGGCGGACGCGGCGCTCGGCGGACTGTCGCTGGGTGCGGGGACCGCGATCGGCGGCACGCTGGGCGGCGCGCTGGCACAAGGCTGGGGACCGCTCGGCCGAAGACTCGTGAACCGGTTGCGGGAGGTGCACGAGCTCGGCGTCGAAGAACAGGCGCTTGTCGTCATGCTGGCGTGGCAGCTCGATCTGGTGCGAGCGCTCGAGCGCAGGGGCCATGCGGCGACACATCGGTTGCATGTCGATTCGACGAGTCCGCAGCCGTCGGCGGAAATGCGCGTGGCGCTCGCCGCCGTCGTGCGCTCGTTGCGCCCGGCACGCGCCCATCCCGAGTGGGAGCGCGGGAACCAGACGCGATGGCGTGCCGCGTCCGTCGACGCGCCCAGGGCGGCGCTGGTCGAGACGGTCGCGGCCAGCGTAGGCGTCGCGGCACGGGCCCTGCTCGCTTCCGCCGACGGCGAGACCGCCCGGACCACGATCCGGCCCTGACAGGGCGGACTGTGCCTACAGAGGTCGCAGGTCGATTGCGCTAAGGTACGTGCTCCCAAACAAGGACCGTTCCACCATGCCTCCATCGCCCGCCGGCACGCCCGCCCGCAAGCACTTCTCGATGATCCGGGGCTTCCATCTGGCCGACGTGTTCACCCTCGGCAACGCGGCCTGCGGCGTCGGCGGCGTGTTCCTGGCGATGGCCTACATGTCGAGCCAGTCGGTCACGCACTTCTTCTGGGCCGCGGCACTCGCGCCGGCCGCTTTCATCTTCGACGTTTTCGACGGCCGCATCGCGCGCTGGCGCCAGACGCATTCGGCGCTCGGCCGTGAACTCGATTCGCTCGCCGACATCATTTCCTTCGGCGTCGCGCCGGCCGCGCTCGCCTTCGCGGCCGGACTCGACGGCGGCTGGGACTGCGCCATCCTGATCTATTTCGTCGGCTGCGGCGTGAGCCGCCTGGCGCGCTACAACGTGACCGCCGAGGCGCTTTCAGAAGGCGCCGACAAGGTGCGCTTCTTCGAAGGCACGCCGATCCCGACCAGCGTGGTGCTCGTCGGCATCCTGGCCATCGCGGCCTGGCAGGGCCGTCTCGGCGACGCCGTCTGGGGTGGCGCCACGATGCTCGGGCCGTGGGAGCTCCACCCGCTGACGCTGATGTTCGGACTCTCCGGCACCCTGATGATCAGCAAGACCTTGCGCATCCCGAAGTTCTGACCATGACCCTGCATCCGCCCTCGCCTCACTTCACGCAGCAGCACCCCGCCGGTTTCGACGAGCTGGTCCGCCTGGCTTCGGCGCGACGCATCGCGCCCGATTGCGATCATTTCTATTTCCTGCGCCACGGGCAGACCGGTCGCAACGCGACGCGCATCTTCCAGGACGTCGACGAACCGCTCAGTGCGCTCGGGCTGCAGCAGGCCGCAACGGCTGCCGAGCGCCTCGCGGGCGAGCCGATCCGCTCGATCGTCTGCAGCGACGCCCGTCGCGCGTTCGATACCGCCCATACGGTCGCGCGCGGCCTCAGCCTCGTTCCGGTCAGCCGGGACGACCTGCGCGAGCGCCACTTCGGCGCGCTGATCGGCACGTCGTCCGCGAATCTCGACTGGGCCTGCGCGCCGGAAGGCGGCGAGACGCTCGCCGAATTCGTCGACCGCAAGCGCTCGGCGCTGGCCCTGGCGCTCGCCGCTCCGGCGCCGGTGCTCGTCGTCGCCCATGGCGGCACGCTGTACGTGCTCGCCGCGCTGCTCGGCGTGCCGATCGAGCCGGCCGTGCTCGGCAACGCACAGCCCCTGCGGTTCCACCGCACCGGCGACGCCTGGCAGATCGAGCCCCTGCTCGCGCGCTCCGACGACGCCGCCGCGCTGGCCTGACGCCATGGAATTCAAGGACTACTACAAGGTGCTCGGTGTCGAGCGCACCGCCACCGAAGACGAAGTGCGCAAGGCCTACCGCAGGCTCGCCCGCAAATACCATCCCGACGTCAGCAAGGAAGCCGATGCCGAGACGAAGATGCGCGACGTCAACGAGGCCAACGATGTCCTGCGCGACAAGGAAAAGCGCGCCGCCTACGACGCCCTTGCCGATCGTGTCGCGCGCGGCGGCGATCCGCAGGGCGACTTCAGGCCGCCGCCGGGCTGGGACGAGGGCTACGAATTCCATCGCGGCTCGCGCCCCGCCGGCGGTACCGGGGAGCAGGCCGACTTCAGCGATTTCTTCTCGTCGCTCTTCGGCGACGCGGAACGTCGCAGCGCGACCCGGCAGAATCATCGCGCGCGTGGCGAGGACCACCACGCAGCCATCGAGATCTCGCTGGAGGATGCGCTCAACGGTTGCGAGCGCGAGATTTCCCTGCGCGCGCTGGAAACCGACGGCAACGGCGAGCCGGCATGGACCACGCGCACGCTGAGCGTGAAGATTCCCGCAGGCGTGCACCCGGGCCAGTTCATCCGGCTGGCGAAGCAGGGCATGCCCGGCCACGGCGGCGAGCCGCCGGGCGACCTGTTCCTGGAAGTGCGCATCGCGCCGCACAAGCTCTATCGCGTCGAAGGCCGCGATCTCTATATGACCCTGCCGGTGACGCCGAGCGAAGCAGCGCTGGGCGCACAGGTCGAGGTCCCCGTACCCGGGGGCGGAACGGTCGAGGTCACGATCCCGGCGAAGGCCCGAAACGGGCTCAAACTGCGGCTCAAGGGTCGCGGCTTCGCCGGAAGCCCGGCAGGCGACCTCTATCTGCTGCTCGACGTCGCACTGCCGCCCGCCGACACCGACGCCGTGCGCCAGGCCTACGAACAACTGGCCCGGGCTGCGGCCTCCTTCAACCCGCGCCGCCACATCGGAGTGTGAAACCATGGCACGCCTGTCCAGAATCACCGCGCACGTTTCCCCGAACTCTTTCCCGACCACGGCGGTCGCGCTCGACAACTCCCATCCTCTCGCCGTGCAGGAAGTCGCCCACGCCTGCGGCGCCGAAGTCGCATGGGTGGTGGCGCTCGTCGAAGTCGGCATCGTCGAGGCATCGCCCCGC
>JAKONL010000066.1 GCA_022701965.1 Burkholderiaceae bacterium
CCGGGGCGAGATCGTCGGTATCGATGCCCTGTCGCGCACGCTGTTCGGCAAGGCCGCGCACGGGCTCGATGCGCGCGAGGCGGCGATCGCGGCGGCGCTCGTGCGGGCGCCCAATGCGTCTGCCGCCCAGGTCGCGCGGCGCGCCTGCGACGTGCTGCGCGACATGGCGCCGTCCGATGTCGAACGCCGCAACGTCGACTGCACGGCGATGGCGATGTTCGCGAGCGCGGCACTCCAGCGACGCGCCTTCGATCCGAGCGAAGGCATCGCACCCCACCTCGCGCGGCGTGCGTGGCAGCTGCAGCGCGACGCCGCGATCGAGACGTCCGCAGGCGCTGGCGCCCATGACATCCGCACCACGCTGCGCGCGCCGCTGCAGCGTTTCGCGCTCGCGTCGCTGCAGCGCCACCTGCGCGAACTGCGCGGCCGCAACGTGCAGGACGCCGGGCTCGTCGTGCTCGACAACGCCAGCGGCGAGGTCCTCGCCTGGGTCGGATCCTCGGGCGACCTCAGCCGCGCCGCCGACGTCGATGCGGTGGTCGCGCCGCGCCAGCCCGGCTCGACGCTCAAGCCGCTGCTCTATGCGCAGGCGATCGCCGAGCGCAGGCTCACCGCCGCATCGCTGATCGACGATTCGTCGGCGCAGATCGCCACCGCGGGCGGCCTCTACGTCCCGCAGAACTACGACCGGCAGTTCAAGGGCCTGGTGTCGGCACGCACCGCCCTGGCCGCGTCGCTCAACGTGCCGGCCGTGCGCACGCTGGTGATGGTGTCGCCGGAATCGTTCGCACGACAGCTGCGTGCCGTCGGCATGCCGCTGAAGGAAGGCGGCGGCTACTACGGCTACAGCCTGGCGCTCGGCAGCGCCGAGGTGTCGCTGCTGGCGCTGACCAACGCCTACCGGACGCTGGCGAACGGCGGGATGCATTCCGCCACGCGCGTGCTGGTCGAAGGCCCGCCGGACACTGCGCCATCGCGCGCACTCGACGCCGGCGCCGCCTTCATCGTCGGCGACATCCTCTCGGATGCCAACGCGCGCACCCGCACCTTCGGTATCGACAGCGTGCTCGGCACGCGTTTCTGGACCGCGGTGAAGACCGGCACCAGCAAGGACATGCGCGACAACTGGGCGGTCGGCTGGTCGCAGCGCTACACGGTGGGCGTGTGGGTCGGCAACGCGGGCGGCGCGCCGATGTGGGACGTGAGCGGTACCAGCGGCGCGGCGCCGGTCTGGGCCGAGGTGATGGGTTTCCTGCATGCGCGCGAGCCGAGCCGCGCGCCGAAGCCGCCGGCAGGCGTGGTGCGCACGGCGGTGCGTTTCGGCGACGGGCTGGAGGCCGCGCGCGACGAATGGTTCGTCGCCGGGACCGAGCAGGCGGAGTTCACGCCGGGCGCGGGTGCCGATGCAGTTGCGCAGGCCGGCCAGACACGCATCGCCTCGCCGGCGGACGGCCTGATCGTCGCGCTCGATCCGGACATCCCGCCGAAACATCAGCGCGTGCGCTTCATCGCGGACCGTCACGGCCGTGGGCAGGAAGACCGGCAGGCGCTCCAATGGCGGATCGACGGCAAGCCCTTCGCTCGCGGAGATCGCGCCGAATGGCTGCCCTGGCCGGGCCGGCATGTCTTCGAACTCGCCGACATCCGGGGCGTCGTGCTCGATTCGGTCAGGCTGGAAGTGCGGGGTGCGGGCGTGGCGACGAAACGGTAGGGGTGGTGCGGCGCCGAGTACAAGGGATATCCCGTCTTGACAGCACTCGCGCCAATCACCGACAGCGCCCTCGGAATTGTGAATGGAAAATTGACATTCCCGACAACCACACACAACAGGGCGAATCCATGTCAGCAACCTCCCCCGGCGTACCCCGCCCCTACACGCCTGCCGAGAAACGCCACCGCATCTTCGCGATCATGGCGGCCTCCTCCGGCAATCTCGTCGAGTGGTTCGACTTCTACGTCTACGCCTTCTCCGCGCTCTATTTCGCGCCCTCCTTCTTTCCCAAGTCCGACCCGACCGCGCAGCTTCTGAACACCGCCGGCGTGTTCGCCGCCGGCTTCCTGATGCGGCCGATCGGCGGCTGGCTCTTCGGCCGTGTCGCCGACCGCTACGGGCGCAAGACCTCGATGCTGATCTCGGTGACGATGATGTGCGCCGGCTCGCTGGCCATCGCCTGCCTGCCGACCTACGCGCAGATCGGCGCCTGGGCGCCGTTCCTACTGCTGGTGTGCCGCCTGTTCCAGGGCCTGTCGGTCGGCGGCGAGTACGGCACCACGGCGACCTACATGAGCGAGGTCGCGCTGCGCGGGCAGCGCGGTTTCTTCTCGTCGTTCCAGTACGTGACGCTGATCGGCGGCCAGCTGCTCGCGGTGCTGGTGATCGTCGTGCTGGAGCAGCTGCTGACCGAGGCCGACCTCAAGGCCTGGGGCTGGCGCATTCCGTTCGCGATCGGTGCCGTGGCCGCGGTCGTCGCGCTGCTGCTGCGCCGCACGCTGCACGAGACGCAGACGGCGGAGAACCTGAACAACAAGGAGTCGGGCAGCATGGCCCACCTCTTCAGGCATCACAAGGCCGCGTTCTTCACAGTGCTGGGCTACACGGCCGGCGGCTCCCTGATCTTCTACACCTTCACCACCTACATGCAGAAGTACCTGGTGAACACGGTCGGGCTGCCGATCAAGACGACCAGCTACGTGATGACCTGCGCGCTGTTCGTCTACATGTGCATGCAGCCGCTGTTCGGTGCGCTGTCCGACCGCATCGGGCGCCGCAACAACATGCTGATGTTCGGTGCCTTCGGCGCCGTCGCGACGGTGCCGATCCTCACCGGCCTGCAGCACGTCACCAGCCCCATCGCCGCTTTCGCGCTCATCATCCTGGCGCTGGCCATCGTGAGTTTCTACACGTCGATCAGCGGCATCGTGAAGGCCGAGATGTTCCCGTCCGAGGTGCGGGCGCTGGGCGTCGGGCTGGCCTACGCGGTGGCCAACGCGATCTTCGGCGGCTCGGCCGAATACGTCGCGCTCGGCCTGAAGTCGATCGGCCACGAGTCGGCGTTCTACTGGTACGTGACGGCGATGATGGTGATCGCGTTCCTGGTCAGCTGGCGCCTGCCGCGGCAGGCCAGCTACCTGCATCACGACCACTGAGCTCTCTGGTCCGGATGCGGAAAGGGCCGGCGGTACCGCTACCGCCGGCCCTTTTTTCCTCATGCGCCGCGCGTTGCGGCGACGGCGGCCGTCAGGTCGCCATCTTCTCCGTCTTGGGGTCCAGCGCGACTTCCGGCTCGTTGGCGTCGACCCAGGTCTCGTTGTTGAGCACCGCGTTCATGCGCGTCTCGTCGAGCTCCTTGGTCCACTTGGCGACCACGATCGTGGCGACGCCGTTGCCGATCAGGTTGGTCAGCGCGCGAGCTTCCGACATGAAGCGGTCGATGCCCAGGATCAGCGCCAGCCCGGCCACCGGCACGTGGCCCACGGCCGACAGCGTCGCGGCCAGCACGATGAAGCCGCTGCCGGTGATGCCGGCCGCGCCCTTCGAGGTCAGCAGCAGCACCGCGAGCAGCGTGATCTCCTGCGTGAGCGTCATGTCGGTGTTGGTGGCCTGCGCGATGAACACCGCCGCCATGGTGAGGTAGATCGAGGTACCGTCGAGGTTGAACGAGTAGCCCGTCGGGATCACCAGGCCGACGCAGGTCTTCTTGGCGCCCAGGTTCTCCAGCTTCTGCATCATCCGCGGCAGCACCGACTCGGACGACGAGGTGCCCAGCACGATCAGCAGCTCTTCCTTGATGTACTTGATGAACTTCCAGATGCTGAAGCCGTGGAAGCGCGCGATGAGGCCGAGCACCACGAAGATGAACAGCAGGCAGGTCATGTAGAAGACCGCCATCAGCTTGCCGAGCGAGAACAGCGAACCGACGCCGTACTTGCCGATCGTGAAGGCCATCGCGCCGAACGCGCCGATGGGCGCGAGCTTCATGATGTAGCCGACGATCGTGAACAGCACGTGCGAGGTCTTCTCGATCATGTCGAACACCATCGTGCCGCGGCCGCCGAAGCGGTGCAGCGCGAAGCCGAACAGCACCGCGATCAGCAGCACCTGCAGGATCTCGCCCTTGGCGAAGGCGTCGACCACCGTCGTCGGGATCACGTTGAGCAGGAAGTCGACCGTGCCGGTCATCTTGCCGGGGCCGGTGTAGGCCGCGATGGCCTTGGTGTCGAGCGTGCTCGGATCGATGTTCATGCCCGCGCCGGGCTTGAGCACGTTGACCAGCACCAGCCCCACGATCAGCGCGATGGTGCTGACGATCTCGAAGTACAGCAGCGCCAGGCCGCCGGTCTTGCCGACCTTCTTCATGTCCTCCATGCCGGCGATGCCGATGACCACCGTGCAGAAGATGATCGGCGCGATGATCATCTTGATCAGCTTGATGAAGCCGTCGCCCAGCGGCTTCATCGACTCGCCGATCTGCGGGTAGAAATGACCGAGCAGCACGCCGATCACGACGGCGGTGATGACCTGGACGTAGAGGGAGCGGTAGAGCGGCAGCTTCTTTCCGGTCGGCGGCGATGTTGTCATTGGATTGCCTTTTTAAGAATCTTACGAATTCGAGAATCTGGAAGCGGCTGCGATTCTCTACGGTGGCGGGGCACCCTGCCTGTCAATCTGCTGTCAATTGGGCACCCGTACCCAGACCGCCGACGCCGTCCGCCCTGCGGAGCGAAAATCCGGGCGTGACCGCTCCGACTCCCTCCCCGTCCGCCGCCGGCGGCATCCGGCGCATCGCGCACCTCGACATGGACGCGTTCTACGCGTCCGTCGAACTGCTGCGCTATCCGCAGCTCAAGGGGCTGCCGGTGGTCATCGGAGGCGGCAGGCGGCGCGTCGACGAGGCGATCCGCGACCTGCCCGAAGGCGGCACGCTGGCCGACATCCCGGTCGCGAGCTTTCCCCTGCTCAGGGACTATGCGGGGCGCGGCGTCATCACCACCGCCACCTACCCGGCGCGCAAGTTCGGCATCGGCTCGGCGATGGGCATGATGAAGGCGGCCAAGCTCTGCCCGCAGGCCATCGTGCTGCCGGTCGACTTCGACGAGTACCGCCGCTTCTCGCGCCACTTCAAGCAGCTGATCACCGAGATCGCCCCGCAGATGGAGGACCGCGGCGTGGACGAGGTCTACATCGACTTCACGGACGTGCCCGGCGGCCAGCGCGAGGGCGGCCGCGTGCTGGCGCGGCTGATCCAGAAGGCGATCTTCGAGGCCACCGGGCTCACCTGCTCGATCGGCGTCGCGCCCAACAAGCTGATCGCCAAGATGGCCAGCGAGTTCGAGAAGCCCAACGGCATCTCGGTCGTCTACGAGGAAGACCTGCAGACGCGCATCTGGCCGCTGCCCGCGCGCAAGGTCAATGGCATCGGCCCGAAGGCGGAGGCCAGGCTCGAGAGTCACGGCATGCGCACCGTGGGCGACATCGCCGCGCGCGAGCGCGACTGGCTGGTCGCCCACTTCGGCAAGGCGACCGGCGCCTGGATGCACGAGGTGGCCTGGGGCCGCGACGACCGCCCGGTGGTGACCGAGAGCGAGCCGGTCTCGATGAGCCGGGAGACCACCTTCGAGCGCAACCTGCACGCGGTACGCGACCGCGCCGAGCTCGGCGAGATCTTCACCCGCCTCTGCCAGAAGGTGGCCGAGGACCTGCAGCGCAAGGGCTACGTCGGCAAGACCATCGGCATCAAGCTGCGCTACGACGATTTCCGGATCGCCACGCGCGACCAGACCGTCGAGTGCTTCACGGCCGACGCGAAGGCGATCCGCGCCACCGCCGGGCAGTGTCTCAAGCGCGTGCCGCTCGACCGGCCGCTGCGGCTGATCGGCGTGCGGGTCGGTGCGCTGGTGCGCCACGACAGCACCGAGGCCACGACGACGGC
>JAKONL010000093.1 GCA_022701965.1 Burkholderiaceae bacterium
GGAAGTGGACGTCAAGACCGGCGAGAAGCGCCTCTTCGCCAGCGGGCTGCGCAATCCGAACGGCATGGGCTGGGAGCCGGACACCAACGCCCTGTGGACGGTGGTCAACGAGCGCGACGAGATCGGCAGCGACCTGGTGCCCGACTACCTGACCTCGGTCAAGGACGGCGCCTTCTACGGCTGGCCCTGGAGCTACTACGGCGGCAACGTCGACATCCGCGTGCAGCCGCAGCAGCCCGACAGGGTGGCCAAGGCGGTGTCTCCCGACTATGCGCTCGGCACCCACGTCGCGCCGCTCGGGCTGGCCTTCTCCAGCGCGCGCGGCATGCCGCCGGAGTTTGCCAACGGCGCTTTCGTCGGCAACCACGGCTCGTGGAACCGCCAGCCGATGTCCGGCTACAACGTGGTCTTCGTGCCGTTCATCGGCGGCAAGCCGGTGGGCAAGCCGGTCGATTTCCTGACCGGTTTCCTGTCTGCGGACGGCAAGGCGCAGGGCCGGCCGGTCGGCGTGGCGCTGGACAAGTCGGGTGCGCTGCTCGTCGCCGACGACGTCGGCAACACGGTCTGGCGGGTGTCCAAGGCGCGCTAAGCTCCTCGGGATGAAGCAATCCTTCGTCCCTGCCGACGGCATGCCGCGTTTCTGGTCGCAACTCACCACACGCGATTTCGCCGCACTCGATGCGGCGACCACGGTGGCCGTGCTGCCGCTCGGCGCCACCGAGCAGCACGGGCCGCATCTGCCGCTCGGCGTCGATTCGACGCTGGTCGACGGCATCGTCGGCGCGGCGCTCCCGTTGCTCTCCCCGTCGTCGACGGTCCTCTTCCTGCCCACCCAGCACATCGGGTTGAGTCCGGAACACGTCAACTTCCCGGGCACGCTCTCGCTGTCTTCCGAGACGCTGATCCGGCTCTGGAAGGACATTGGCGCCGGTGTCGCGCGTACCGGCGTGCGCAAGCTCGTGCTGTTCAACGCGCACGGCGGGCATGTGGGAGCGATGGACATCGTGGCGCGCGAGTTGCGCATGGCGCACGGGCTGATCGTCTATGGCGTGAGCTGGTTCAACCTGCCGCTCGACGAGGCGAACGCATTGTTCTCGAGCGACGAACACCGTTTCGGCGTGCATGCGGGCGATGTGGAGACGTCGATGATGCTGGCGCTGGCGCCCGACCAGGTCCGAATGGGGAAATCGAGCGATTTCGGTTCGGCGTCGCGCGACCGCTCCGCGCAATACCCGATCCTGGGCAACGGGCGCAGCGCCAAGCTCGGCTGGGCCATGGAGGACTACAACCCTGCGGGCGCAGCGGGCAATGCCGGGAATGCGACAGCGCAGAAGGGAGAGGCCGTGGTCTCGGCCGCGGCCCGGCAACTGGCACTGCTGCTCGCGGAGGTCTCGCGTCTTCCGCTCGACATGATCGGCACGCCGGCCGCCTAGAAGAGCAACGCCGGACGGGCGCGTGCGTCAGCCCGCGACGACTGGCCCTGCGGGCACACCGTCGTCGATCTTGATGGTGGTGTCGTGGCGCTCGTAGGTGCCGATCAGGAGACCGGCTGCGATCGCATGCTCGCGCAACGCGTCGACCAGTTCGTCCCGGCCCGGTGTCTCATCGAACGGCGGTGCGACATCGAGCGCGAAGATCTGGAACGCGTACCGGTGCACGCCGTGGCCGGGTGGCGGATCGGGCGGCAGCCACGCAGCCTGCAGGTAGGAATTGCGTCCGACGCGAAGGCCTTCCTTGCCTTCATGGTCGGCGCTCGGCAGATCGGCGGCGGCCAGTGCGCTGGCATCGGGCGGCAGTCCGACGACGATCGCATGTACCAGGGGGTTCGGCGTAGGCGAGTCCGCGTCCTCGACGAGCAGCACCACCGACACGGTGCCCACCGGCAGTCCGTTCCACGCGAGCGGCGGCGAGACGCCCGCGCCTTCGTCGGCGTCGGCGGTGTAGCGCGCGGGGATCGGCGCATGGTCGACGAACGCGGTGCTGGTCATCGAAATCGCTCCCAGGCCCTGACGCAATCCCAGGGTGTTGAAGACGATTTCGTCGAGGCCGGCGCGAACGCCATGCAGTGCGCGACCGATGACATCAGGTAGTTTTTCGAGCATCCGCACGGTATATCGCGCGCTTGTCCTGCCGCGTGTAGGACACTGCATGGCACCCTGCACCGGGTGCAACCGGCAGAATTGCCCGTTAGGCAAATCCCGTATCAACCTGCAGCGCAACACCGGACCTTGCCGATGCCCAACGCTACCGATTTCCCCGCCGTCTCGTCCCCCATCGCCGTCCAACCCCAAGCGCGTGCAGCCACAGGCATCGCCGGGCTCGACGACGTGCTCGGCGGCGGCTTTCCCCGCGGCCATCTCTACCTCGTCGAGGGCACCCCCGGTGCCGGCAAGACGACACTGGGTCTCCAGTTCCTCATCGAAGGGCGCGACAACGGGGAGCGCAGCCTGTACGTGACGTTGTCGGAGACGGCCGAGGAGATGCGCATCGTCGCGAACTCGCACGGATGGTCGCTGGAAGGCATCGAGCTGTTCGAGCTGATCAACGAGGAGGGGCTCAGTCCGTCGGCGGAACAGTCGATCCTCTACCCGGCCGAGGTGGAGCTCGGCGAGACGACGCGCAGCATCATGAACGCGGTCGAGCGCCTGTCGCCGACGCGGCTGATCTTCGACAGCCTCTCGGAAATGCGGCTGCTCGCACAGGACCCGTTGCGGTATCGCCGTCAGATTTTGGCGCTCAAGCATTTCTTCGCATCGCGCGACTGCACCGTGCTGCTGCTCGACGACATGAGCGTGCAGGGCGGCGACCTGCAACTCCACAGCATTGCGCACGGGGTGATCGGACTCGACCAGGCCACCGGCGACTACGGGCCGGTGCGCCGCCACCTGCGCGTCGTCAAGATGCGCGGTGTGCGCTACCGGGGTGGTGAGCACGACATGCATCTGGATACCGGCGGCCTCAACGTCTTCCCCCGTCTGATCGCGGCGGAGCACAAGATGGTGTTCGCCGCCGAGGTGGCGTCGTCCGGCACGCCCGCGCTCGATGCGCTCATGGGTGGGGGACTCGCGCGCGGCAGCAACTCGCTGCTGGTCGGACCGTCCGGCGTGGGCAAGACGACGACGTCGATCTCCATCGTGGTCGAGGCATTGCGCCGGGGCGAACGGGCTTCGTACTACCTTTTCGACGAAGGGGTCGGCACGCTCGTCCATCGTTGCGCATCGCTGGGCATGCCGCTGGAGTCCTATATCGAGAACGGCCTGCTCGAGATCCGGTCGCTCGATCCGGCCGAGATGTCGCCGGGCCAGTTCGCCAACATGGTTCGCGACGCGGTGCAGGTACGGGACGCGAAGGTCGTCGTGATCGACAGTCTCAACGCCTACCTGCACGCCATGCCGGGTGCGAAATTCCTGCTGCTCCAGATGCACGAGCTGCTGAGTTTCCTGAACCAGCAGGGCGTGATCACGCTGCTGGTCCTGGGCCAGCACGGCGTGGTCGGCGAGGTGCGCAGCGATGTCGACCTCAGCTACCTTTCGGACGCGATCGTGCTGTTCCGTTACTTCGAGGCCCGCGGCCAGCTGCTCAAGGCCGTGTCGGTGGTCAAGAGCCGCACCAGCGAGCACGAGCTCAGCATCCGGGAATTCCGCCTGGGCAGCGACGGCGTGCAGGTCGGGCCTGCGCTCGACGACTTCGAGGGTGTGCTCACCGGCATTCCCGCCTACCGGGGCAACAGGGTGCTGCTGGGAGACAAGTCGTCCCTGCTGGCCGAGAGCACCGTCGTTCTGCGGAGTTGACGGTGGAGCGGCGGGTTCTCATTCACGCGCCACGCGGACGCGACGCGGCGGTAATTCACAAGCTGCTGGAAGCCATCGAGCTGACGGCGGTGATCTGCACCTCGGCCGACGTGATGCTGGAGGCGCTGGACGAAGGTGCGGCGGCGGCGATCCTCACCGAGGAGTCGCTCGTCGAAGTGCCCGAGGCGCCGTTGCGCGCCTGGCTCACGGCCCAGCCGAGCTGGTCGGATTTTCCGTTCATCGTGCTCGCTTCGCGGGACGTCGGCGGGCGCTCCCGACAGGCCTTGCAGATGCTGCAGACGCTCGGCAATGCCTTCGTGCTCGAGCGGCCGGTGCACACCGAGACGCTGGCGCGCGCCGTCGACGCGGCCGTGCGCGCGCGCGGCCGCCAGTACGCGACACGGCTGCATCTGCGGCAGCTCGAGGACACGCGTGGCGAAGTCGAGCGGCTCAATGCCGAACTGGAGGCGCGCATCGCTTCGCGCACCCGCGAACTCGCCGGTGCCAACGACCGCCTGATGGCCGAGATCGCGGAGCGCGAGCGTGCCCAGGCGGCGCTGATCCAGGTGCAGAAGATGGAGGCGATCGGCCGTCTCACGGGGGGCATCGCGCACGACTTCAACAACCTGCTGCACGTCGTCAACATGAATCTCGATCTCGTCGCGCGGGTCGCGAAGGACGAGAAGGTGCTCGGGATCGCCGCGCGGGCGAAGAGTGCCGTTGGCCGCGGCGCGAAACTCACCGGGCAGCTGCTGTCGTTCGCGCGCAACCAGTCGCTGCTGCCGCGCCTCACCGACGTGAACGCGCTGCTCGACGGCATGCGCGAGCTTGTCACGGTCTCGGTGGGGCCGTCGATCCAGGTCGAGATGGTCCTCAGCG
>JAKONL010000111.1 GCA_022701965.1 Burkholderiaceae bacterium
TGTCCTTCGTTGCCGGCGCGCGCACGCCGTCGAGGATCGTGCGCAGCAGGTTGTCGGGGCGGTCGCTCGTCAGGTTGCCATTGAGCGCGAGCGGCCGATTGACGCCGAGCAGCGTCGGGCCGTCGCCGTCGTGGTGGCAGGCGGCGCAGGCGCTGTCGAACATGCGTTGCGCAGGACCGAGCAGCCGGTCTTTCGTGACGGCAGCGGTCTGCACGAGCTCCGACGCCCGGGCAGCCATCGCTGCCTCCGTGATCGCGGGCGCGGATGCGGATGCGGATGCGGGTGGAGTCTCGCCGCCGGTCGTGCCGACCGAAGCCAGGTAGGTCGCCATCGCCCGCACGTCCGCATCGGGCACCTGCTGGAGTCCGTGCACGACTTCCGCCATCGGCCCACCCGCAATCCCATGCCATTCGGTGTGGCCGTTGCGCAGGTAGCGGTAGAGCTCGTCCGCGTTCCACGGCACGGCTGACTTCGACGACCCGCCGAGTGCCGGTGCCTCCCAGCCGTCGGCGACGGCGCCCGACAGGAACGCGGCGCCGCCTTGCTCCGCACCAAGCGCATTGCGCGGCGTGTGGCAGGCACCGCAGTGGCCGAGGCCGTTGACCAGGTAGGCGCCGCGGTTCCATTCGGCGCTCTGCTCGGAGACGGCGGCGTACGGCGTCGCGTCGTGAAAGAGCGCATTCCATCCCGCCATCAGCGAGCGCATGCCGAACGGGAATTTCATGTCCGGCTTTGGCGTCTCGGCGCGCACGGCCGGTTGCGACATGAAGTACGCATAGAGCGCCTGCAGGTCGTCGTCGCTGGTCTTGGCGAACGCGGTGTACGGAAAAGCTGGATACAGGTGATGGCCATCACGCGAGATCCCTTCGCGCATCGCGCGCTGGAAGGCACTGAACGACCAGCGGCCGAGGCCGGTGTCGGCATCGGGCGTGAGGTTGGTGGTGTAGACCGTGCCGAAAGGCGTGGCCATCGCACGGCCGCCCGCATTGGGAAGGCCGCCTTGGGCGGTGTGACAGACCGCGCAGTCGCCGATGGCGGCGAGCACGCGGCCGCGCTCGACGGTCGATGCGCTGTAGGCCGGCGTGGTGAAGGCAACGGGCGCAATGGTGGCGCGCCAGCCGAACAGCCCGGCGACGAGGCCCAGACCACCGATGGTGACCGCGCTGGCGATGGCCCAGGCGTCTCTTCGCTTCAACCCTGTCCCACTCCTCCCCCTTTGGATGGGAGGCTGGGAGGGAGACTCCCCGATCTGCGCACCCGCTCCACCGTCGCGCGTCTCCAGTTTCCCGCCCTGGCCCTCGCTCGGAGAGGAAGTGAGCGGATTCAGCGCTGCGCGCACAACTTCGGCCGTGAAAGGCGGCGCCCGGAACCGCACCCCCGTCGCATCGAAGATCGCATTCGCGATCGCTGCCGTCCCCGGCACCGACGACGACTCGCCCGCCCCCAGCGGCACCTCGCCCTGGCGCGGCATGTGCATCACCTCGATGAGCGGCACCTGCCGGAAGTTCAGGATCGGATACCCACCCCACTCGCGGCTCGCAACCGCGCCCGAGGCCGGCCGTCCCGCGACAACTTCGCCGCCTGGCACACCGCCGGCGCGCTGCGGTGTGAAACGCACCTCCTCCATGAGCGCTCGGCTGGTGGTCTGGATCACGTTGCCGTGCACTTGATGCTCGACGCCGGCGGGATTGATCATCAAGCCCGCATCGTGGCCGACGACCACGCGTCGCACGTGCACTTCACCGGTCGTGCGGTTGACTTCCACGTCAGCGACCCAGGCCGCCCAGGCCGCCCCATAGCCCGGCCATTTGCTGTGGACGTAGCGCGCATACGCGAAGCCCTGTCCGAACAGGATGTCGCCGCCCGCGCCCAGCCCGCCATCGGCGTTCTCCTTCGGCCCGGTGCGCTGGCGCCAGCCGGCCTTCCGCGCCGTGGCCTGCACCAGCTCGATCGCGCGCGGGTCGCTCAGGTGCTGCAGCCGGAAGGCCACCGGATCGACACCCGCCGCCGTCGCCAGCTCGTCGACGTAGGACTCGTGCGCGAACGAATTCGGCAGCGCCGAGACGCCACGCAGCCATGACGCGCGCACGATCGGCGCCATGTCGTTGACCTTCACGCGCAGGTTCTCGTAGGCGTAGGGCGGGCGCGCCGTGCGGTCGCCCATCTCGTAGGCGTGCGGCACCGGCTCGACGGTGCGCGTGAGCAGCAGCGCGAGCGTCGGCGCGCCGTTCGACGGATAGGAGGTCTCGAAGTCGTAAGCGGCGACCTGACCGTCGGCCGTGAGGCCGCCGTCGATCTCCATCAGCTGCGCCGCGCCCTTCGGTTCCCACGCATGCTCCTGTTCGCGCGACAGTTGCACGCGCACCGGGGCGCCCACCGCGCGCGACAACAGCGCCGCGTCGGCCGCCACGTCGTCGGCGCCATTGCGGCCGTAGCAACCGGCGGCCTCCAGGCGCACCACATCGACCTGCAGTTCGTCCAGCGCCATGAGCTGGGCCAGGTCGGCACGCAGCACGTGCGGGCTCTGCGAGCCGGCCCAGACGCGCAGCGTCTTCCCGTCGACCGCATCGCCCTGCCAGTCGGCCAGTGCGCATGACGGCCCGATCGACGCATGCATCTGGTACGGCCAGACATAGGTGCGGCGCATCGGCTGCGCGACCTCGCGCATCGCGCCGTCGACATCGCCTTCGTCGACCAGCAGCCGCTGCGTCGACGGGTTGTCGCGCAGCGCCTGCGCCACGTCCGTGAGGTCGGGCATGCCGGGCCACGGCTTCCAGCTCACGCGCAGTTCGCGCATCGCCTGCTCGGCATGCTCTTCGCGCTCGGCGACGACGCCGACGAAGTCGCGCAGCACCACCACCGCGCGCAGGCCGGGCACATGGGCGACCGACGATTCGTCGACCGATTCCAGCGTGTTGCCGATGAAGTCGCCATGGTCCGCGCCCGCATACGGCGGCCGCACCACGCGACCGTGCAGCATGCCGGGCACGCGCATGTCGTGCACGAAGACAAGTTCGCCCGCGAGCTTGGCCGGGATGTCGACGCGCGGCTGCGGCAAGCCGACCAGTCGGTAGTCCGCCGCCAACTTGGTCGGCGTGAACGGATCGAGTCGCATCACGGCGCGCTGGCCGGCAACCAGCGCCCCGATGGCGACGTGCCGCGACGGATCGTCGCGCTGCGACACGATGCCGTCGTCGATGCGCAGCGCCTCAGGCGCTGCACCGAGCACGGTCGCCGCGCGCGCCAGCAGCCAGTGCCGCGCCTGCGCCGCTGCCGCGCGCAGCGGCACCGCATGCACCTGGATCGAGGCACTCGCGATCGTGCCGCCCTGGTTCGGCGCGCGTGCCGTGT
>JAKONL010000118.1 GCA_022701965.1 Burkholderiaceae bacterium
CATGGCCAGCCACCAGGAGACCGATCAGCCCGCCCATGCTCGTGCCGATGTAATCGAACGTCGAGATTGGATGGTCGCGATGCAGCTGCGCGAGCAGCGCGCCGATGTCGGCCGCGTACTGCGGCAGCTGGTATCCCTCGGGCGAGGCCAGCCAGTCGCTTCGACCGCGGCCGACGACGTCGGGGCAGACGACGCGCACGGTGCGCCCGTCCGCCCGCGCACGCGCCACGATCGCCTGCGCCAGCACGTCGAAATCGCGACCCTGCCGCGTCAGGCCATGGACGCAGAGGACGACGTGGGCACTGCCGGCATCGCCCCACTGCCAGTACGCCATGCGATGGCCGCCCTGCGCGTCGGCGCAGTGCACGAAGGAGAGGGAGGGTTGGGTCATGACGGGCGGCGAGCCCAGGGGGCCCGGTTCGATGGAGGGTCTCGCCCCATCGTAATGGATACGCCTACTTGAGCTGGACCGAGCCCGACACGTTGACGACGACCGTCGTCTTGCCCGCCTCCACCGGCACCGGCGAATCGGCCGAGAACGCCTTGGCCTGTGCCGCCATCATGCGTGGGCGGATCGGCCCGCCCTCGTTCGCGCTCACCGACACTTCGCGCAGCGTGTAGCCGGAAAAACCGAAGCCCTTGGCGAGGCCGGCGGCCTTCTGCTTGAAATTCTCGATCGCGAGCGTCTGCGCCTCGGTCTCGACCCGGGCGTTCTCCTCCCGGCTGAGCCCGAAGCCGATCGAGCCGACCGTGAGCGTCGTGATACGACCGGCCGTCTGGGTGATGCGCGGGAAATCACGCCCTTCGAGCACGAGCTCGGTCGAGCCCTGCCAGCCGTTGATCTTGCCCTCCTTCGTATAACGCGGCGACAGGCTGAAGTTGCCGGTGCGCACGTCGAGCTGACCGGGCTGGGCATTGCGGCGCGCCTCGGTCAGCGCGGCATCGAGGGCGGCCTTGAGCTGCGTCTGCACCGTCGCGGCGTCGGCAGCGTCGCGGGTCGTCGCGAGCGTCATGCTCAGCAGGTCCTGCTGCACGTCGACGGTGCCCGTCGCGCTCAACTGCAGGACGTTCTGCGGTGGCGGCAAGGTCTGCGCGCCGGCGGCGGGGGCGGTGAAGACCATCAGGGTGGAGACCGCGAGGACAGCGGGATGGACGATCGATCGGAGAACTCTCAAGACATGCTTCCTTATATGAACGAGCCGCCCGCCCGGGAACTAGGGGCGGTGGCTCCTGGGCATTGTCGGCGCCCCGGCGGGAGCGGGTCCATGGTCGACGGGGCCGCTGGCCTTTCCGGCATTGGCGCCGTCGGAGATCGGCGACCACTGCTGGCGCACCTGGTTGCGAAGCTCGGCGAGTTCGGCCGGCGTGAGGCGCCGGCCGGCGGCCTGCTCCTCCCGCTGCACTTCCTCGCGCTGCGACTCGCGGTGCGAGGCCACCGCGCTGCGGACCTCGTTGCGCTGGGGTTCGCGCACGCGCTGGGCGTCGGACGTGCCCGCCCAGGTCGGCAGACAGGTGCAGGCGAAGAGCAATGGAAAGGCGTGGGAGATCGAATTCATGGGCGCGCGATGAGGTGGACGAAGCGACTGTGCCACCGTCAGGGTAGCCATGGAACAACGTCACGCGAAGCCCGGCAAGTTGTGTAACTTAGTGTCAGTCGAGCCTGCAAAGCGCCTTAATGCGCTCTCAACGCCCCCAGAATCGCGGCTGTTACAAATTCGGCGTTGCAGAAATGAATCAAACCACCACCCGTACCGACAAGGTCGTGATCGTCGACGACGACGCGCGCATCCGCGACCTGCTCCGTCGCTACCTCACGCAAGAGGGCTTCGAAGTCATCGTCGCGGAAGACGGCAAGGCGCTCAATCGCATCCTGCTGCGCGACACGGTCGACCTGATCGTGCTCGACCTGATGATGCCGGGCGAAGACGGCCTCTCGGTCTGCCGGCGCCTGCGCGCGGCCAACGATCGCACGCCGATCATCATGCTGACGGCCAAGGGCGAGGACGTCGACCGCATCGTCGGCCTGGAAGTCGGCGCCGACGACTACCTGGGCAAGCCCTTCAATCCGCGCGAACTGCTCGCACGCGTGCATGCGGTGCTGCGCCGCCGCCCGCCGCTGGAGGCGCCGGGCGCACCGTCGACCGACAACGAGACCGTCAACTTCGGACCCTTCAGCTTCGACCTCGGCTCGCGCACGCTCAAGAAGGACGGCGAGGAGCTGTCGCTGACGACCGGCGAGTTCGCCATGCTCAAGGCGCTGGTGCGCCATCCGCGCCAGCCGCTGTCGCGCGAGAAGCTCGCGCAACTGGCCCGCGGCCGCGAGTTCGAGCCCTTCGACCGCAGCCTGGACGTGCAGATCTCGCGCCTGCGCAAGCTGGTCGAGTCCGACGCCACCGCGCCGCGCTACATCCAGACCGTCTGGGGCGTCGGCTACGTGTTCGTGCCGGACGGCACGGCATGAGGCGGGTCGAAGCACACTGATGCGATCGCCTACCGCGCCGTCGAACACGCAACCGAATCCGCTGGGAAGCGACGACGGCGCCCAGGTCACCATGCCGAGCCCGCTGGAGGGCATCGGCCTTGCCAAGAAGCGGATCGGGCTCAAGGTCGGATTCAGCCTTTTCTGGCGGACCTTCTTCCTTCTGGCGCTGCTGCTCTTCGGCTGCACCGTCGCCTGGCTGCAGACCTTCCGGGCGCTCGAGTACGAGCCGCGCGCCATCCAGACCGCGCACCAGATCGCCTCCCTGGTCAACCTGACGCGCGCCGCCCTGGTCTATTCCGACGCCTTCACCCGCACGTCGCTGATCAAGACGCTCGCCGACCAGGAGGGCGTGCGCATCGTGCCGCGCGAGCCGGCGGACCGCTTCGAGCCCTATGTCAAGGGCGCGCTCGACCAGCGCGTGACCAATGAACTGATCGACCAGCTGGGCGACGGCACCACCGTGGCGAGCCGCGTCAACGACGAGGCCGGCCTCTGGATCGGTTTCACGATCGAGAGCGATGCCTACTGGCTGCTGCTCGACCCGACGCGCTTCAGCCACGTCGGCGGGCGCACCTGGCTGGTGTGGCTGGTGACGGCGATGGTGCTCTCCCTCGCGGGTGCGGCGCTGATCGCGCGTTTCATCAACCGTCCGCTCAAGCAGCTCTCGCGGGCCACCCGCCAGGTGCGCGACGGCGAATACGAGGCGCACCGTCTGGACGAGAGCGCGCGCACCAACGAGATCCGGGCCGTGAACATCGGCTTCAACCGCATGGCCGACCAGCTGGCAAAGATCGAGCAGGACCGCGCGGTGATGCTCGCGGGCATCTCGCACGACCTGCGCACGCCACTCGCCCGTCTGCGGCTGGAGACCGAGATGAGCGTCGCCGACGAGGACGCGCGCAATCACATGGCCTCCGACATCGCGCAGCTCGACTCGATCATCGACAAGTTCCTCGACTACGCGCGACCCGACCATGTCGACTTCAAGCCGATCCTGCTGCGCGAGATCGTCGACGCCTGCACGTATGCCGTCCAGGACCACGAGGACATCCGGATCAAGATCGACGTTCCCGCCGATCTCCGGGTCATGGCCGACGAGGTCGAGATCACGCGCGTGGTCTCCAACCTCGTCGAGAACGCGCGGCGCTACGGCCAGACACCGTCGACGGGCGTGGCCGACGTCACGATCCAGGCGCAGGCCCATGACGACGCGGTGCTCATCAAGGTACGCGACCACGGCGCGGGCGTGCCGCCGGCCACGCTGTCGCAGCTGACCAAGCCGTTCTTCCGGGGCGACGCGGCGCGCACCTCGGCCGCGGGCGCCGGCCTCGGGCTGTCGATCGTGGCGAAGAACATCGAGCGGATGGGCGGCACCTTCGCGCTCACGAGCACGCCGGGGCGCGGTTTTGCAGCGCATATCCGCCTTCCCAGGGCGATGACGGCGAAGGCGGAAGCGTCGACGCGCCGTCCGGAGCGGGCCGGTCAGGGAACCTCGGCGCGCGGCTAGCGAGACCGGATGGGCAGGGTCAGCGGTGCAGGAGCGCGACGGCGCGTGCCTCCATCGCCCGGCCCTCGCCGACCGGCCCGAGCTTCTCGGCCGTCTTGGCCTTGACGTTGACCTGGCCCGCGTCGATGTCCAGGACCTGCGCGATGCGCTCGCACATCGCCGGAATGTGGGTCGCCAGCTTGGGCGCCTGCGCGATCACCGTGGCGTCCACGTTGCCGATCCGCCAGCCCTGCGCGCGCACGCGGCGCGCGGCCTCGGCCAGCAGCACGGCCGAATCGGCGCCGCGGAACTGCGCATCGGTATCCGGAAAGTGGCGGCCGATGTCGCCCAGCCCCGCGGCGCCGAGCAGCGCATCGGTGATGGCGTGCAGCAGCACGTCGGCGTCCGAATGGCCGAGCAGCCCGGTCGTGTGCGGCACGTCGATGCCGCCGAGGATCAGCTTTCGGCCCGCGACCAGCTGATGGACGTCCCAGCCCTCGCCGACTCGGATGTGGAACGGGGTGGATGCGGAATTCTTCGGATCGGTCATGGTGTCTTGGTGGTCGCGTCCGGACGGCTGCGCAATATCGCGTCGGCCAGCTCGAAATCGTCCGCATAGGTGACTTTGAAATTGCGGGCGCTGCCGGGCACGAGCAGCGGCGAGAGGCCCAGAGCCTCGACGGCGCCCGCCTCGTCGGTGACCGTGTCGCCCACGCTCTGCAGCGCATCGCGAAGCAGCCCGATGCGGAACATCTGGGGCGTCTGCGCGAGCCATTTCCCGGCGCGTTCGAGTGTGGAGTCGATGCGACCGTCGTGCGACTCGACCTTGAGCGTATCGGCGACGCGATGGGCGAGAAGGCCGCCGATCGCATCGTGCTCGCACGCGGCGATCAGCGCTTCGATCTGCGCCGGCGTGACGAGGCAGCGCGCCGCATCGTGCACCAGCACCCAGTCCTGGGCGCGCGCGCCGAGCGCCTGCAGCGCCGAGAGACCGTTGAGCACGGTCGTCGCGCGGCTCGCACCGCCCGCGCGCAGCAGATGCTCTTCGTCGCCGGGAAAGCCCGGCAGCGCGGCGGCCACCTCGGCATCATCGGCCGCGACGACCAGCGCGATCCCGGCGAAGCGGCCGGCGAGCGCGCGGAAGGCATCGAGCGTGTGCGCCACCAGGGGCCGGCCGGCGATATGCCGGTACTGCTTGGGAACGCCGGCGCCCGCGCGGCTGCCCGATCCGGCGCAGGGAATCAGCACGAAGAAGCGGGGATCGGGGCGTGGCGCCTGCAAGGCCGACATGGTGAGGGGATGCCTGCAGCGGCATCGGCAGCGGAAAACCGGTCATTCTAGAATCGGTGGCTGTACACCCCTCGCCCGACCGCGCGGGGTGTTTCGCGTTGCCGCCACGCCTTTCTCGGCGCTTTTCCGGGTACTCCATGGATCTCCCTTCGCTCACGGCCGGCAAGCGGTTCACGCTGCCCCGCCCTCCGTTGTCCGCCGACGCGCTGCTGCTCGGCCAGCTTGCCGAGCGCGAGAAGAAGGCCGGGCGCGCGACCGCGATCTTCACCGCCGACGCCAACGATGCGCAGCGGCTCATCGACGAGCTGCGCTTCTTCGCCCCCGACCTGCGCTGCGCCCTCTTCCCGGACTGGGAGACGCTGCCCTACGACAGCTTCTCGCCGCACCAGGACCTGATCAGCGAGCGCCTGGCCACGCTCTGGCGCATCAGCCAGAAGGAGGCCGACGTGGTTCTGGTCCCGGCAACGACCGCGCTCTACCGCCTCGCACCGCCGTCGTTCCTGGCCGGCTACACCTTCCACTTCAAGACCCGGCAGAAGCTGGAGGAGTCGAAGCTCAAGGCGCAGCTCACGCTGGCCGGCTACAGCCATGTCACGCAGGTGGTGAGCCCGGGCGAATACGCGGTGCGCGGCGGGCTGATCGACCTGTTCCCGATGGGCTCGCTGGTGCCGTTCCGGGTCGACCTGTTCGACGACGAGATCGATTCGATCCGCACCTTCGACCCCGACACGCAGCGCAGTCTCTATCCGGTCCCGGAAGTGCGCCTGCTGCCCGGCCGCGAGTTCCCGATGGACGACGACGCGCGCGCGCGTTTCCGCAGCCGCTGGCGCGAACTGCTCGACGGCGA
>JAKONL010000134.1 GCA_022701965.1 Burkholderiaceae bacterium
GGTCTCGGTGGAGAGATCCGTGGTCACGTGGCTCGGGACGCAGCGCCTGAGCTCGTCGGCCATGCCGACCGCCGAGCAGATCTGGCCGGGGGTGCAGTAGCCGCACTGGAAGCCGTCGTGCTCGATGAAGGCCTGCTGCAACGGATGCAGCGCGCCTTCGGGCGCCAGCCCCTCGACGGTGGTGACCGAGCGGCCTTCGAACTGCACCGCCAGCGCCAGGCAGGACAGCACGCGTTCGCCGTCGACCAGCACGGTGCAGGCACCGCAGGCGCCCTGGTTGCAGCCCTTCTTGGCGCCGAAGAGGTGGAGGTTCTCGCGCAGGTGGTCGAGCAGCGACACCCTGGGATCGTCGGGTAGCGCGACGGCCGCGCCGTTGATGGTGATGGACATGGACTTCCTCGTGGGGAGGTGGTGCGGGCAGCCGTCGCACCGTTGCATGACGGCACGACTGGTCTGGAGAACTTTCCTCTTAGCACGCCGCCGCGTCGGGCGCCATCGGCCTTTTCAGCGATCCGGGAAACGAAAAAGCTCGCAAGTCGACGACCTGCGAGCTTTCCTTGATGCGCCGGTGCGCCGGTGCGTCAGACGGACCGGTCGTCGTCGTCGTTGAACGAACCGCCGTCGTCGAAGCCGGGCCAGTCGGCGCCCGCGTCGTCCGCCAGCCGGCGCCTGCCGTCGTCGCTTCCGCCGTCGCCCGTGCTTGCGCCCGCACCGTCGTAGAAGTTCTGGGTCACGTTCTCGACGACTTCGGTCGTTCCCGTGGGGTTTCCGCTGCCGATCCCGCCATTACCGCCATTACCGCCATTACCGCCATTCCCGCCGAGACCCAGGAAGCCGCCGCCGTCGGCACCGCCTTGGCTCCTGCCCATCAGGTGCTCGATGCCGTTGAAGAGGAACATGCCGCCCGCGACGCCGGCGGCGGTGGTCGCCGCCTGTCCCAGGAGGCCCGGACCGCCGCCGGCCACCGGCGAGGGAGCCGGTGCCGCACCGAAGAACCGCTCCCGCCAGCCTTGCGCCGGTGCGGTTCCCGGCGCGGGAGCCGTGGGTGGTGCCGCCCCCATCGTCGTCGCTGTCGACGCTGGCGGAGCGCCGCGATAGGCCGCTGCGCCCGGGTCGTAGGCGTCGGGATCGACCGCGTTGCGTCCGAAGCCCGGCTCCAGCCCGCGCTGCAGGAAGGCCGCGCCGCCCGGATCGGCGGGCATCGCGGCCCGCCGGGCCAGCTCGCGACGCGCATCGTCGAGTGCATGCTCGAGCAGCAGCGTGCGCTGCACCAGCAGGTAGAGCGCGTCGGGTTGCGCCGCCAGACGCGCGCGGATCAGTGCATCGGCCTGCGGATCCTTCTGCACGCCATGCACCGCGGCCAGGCGCTGCAGCAGGTCCTCGAGCAGGGAGAGTTCTTGGGGAATCATGGTCTGTCCTTCGTCCTGGGCCCTGGAAAAATAGGCCGGACGTATCGACTCGCGGGCGCGCCCGGAGGTTCCCGAGGTTCCTGGCCGATTCAGTCCAGCGTGGCGCCCGACTCCTTGACGATGCGGGCCCACTTCGGAAGATCGTCGCGAATGAGCATCGCGAAGTCGGCCGACGATCCTTTGAGGACTTCGCAGCCCTGGAGCGCCAGCTGCGCCTGGACTTCCTGGCTGTCGAGCGCCTGCGCCACGGCCGCCTGCAGCTTGTCGATCACCGGCTGCGGCGTTCCGGCGGGGGCCAGCAGGCCGTACCAGGGCGTGGCGCCGAAACCCGGGAACGACTCCCCGATCGCCGGAACGCCCGGCAGCGCCGCGATGCGCTTCTCGTTCGCGACGCCCAGGACCTTCAGCTTGCCGCCCTTGATGAAGGCGATCGACGAGGGAAGGCTCTGCACCGACAGCGGCAGCTGCCCGCCGACCACGTCCGTCACGGCCGCCGCCGATGTCTTGTACGGGACGTGCACCAGGTCGATGCCGGCGGATTTCTTGAACATCTCGCCGATCAGGTGGTTCAGCGTGCCGTTGCCGGCCGACGCGTAGGACAGCGATCCGGGCGGGGCGGTCTTCGCGAACGCCAGCAGTTCCTTGACGTTGTTCGGCGGGAAGGCCGGATTGGCGACCAGCACGTAGCCCGCGGTGGCCACGGTGGCGATCGGCACGAAGCCCTTGACCGGATCGAAGCCGGTGTTCCTGTAGAGCGCCGGATTGATCACGTGCGCGCTGTTGGTGGTCAGCAGCAGCGTGTAGCCGTCGGGCTTGGCCTTGGCGACCAGCGCCGTGCCGATGTTGCCGCCCGCGCCGGGGCGGTTGTCGACCAGCATGCCCTGGCCGAGGATGGACGAGAGCTTCTGCACGACGATGCGGGCGATCGCGTCGTTGGCCCCGCCCGCCCCCTGCGGAACGACCACGTTCACGATCTTGTCGGGATAGCCGGTCTGGGACGCGGCGGGCGAAGCGATGCACGACAGGAGGCCGGCACAGATCGAAGCGTTGAGGAGATGTCGTCTCGAAGGGTTCACGGTTGTCTTTCGTTGGCGAGGCGCAATGACGGGAGTGGGTCGCTTTTCAGCGCGAGAGCGCGCGTTCCCGGACCGCGTCGAAGTCGTCCGGCAGGCGGTGCAGGTCGAGGCGGCGGCCGGCCTTGACGACCTGGCTCGGGATGTCGTGGCCGATCAGGCCCGGCAGGCGCCGGGCGGCATCGAGCAGGCCGTCGAGATCGACGCCCGTGTCGTAGCCGCTCAGCTGCAGCGCGTGCACGATCTCCTCGCTGCACACGTTGCCGGTGGCGCCGGGCGCATAGGGACAGCCGCCGATGCCGCCGAGCGAGGCGTCGAAGCGGTCGGCGCCTTCGGAAATGCCGGCGAAGACGTTCGCGAGGCCCATGCCGCGCGTGTTGTGGAAGTGCAGGGTCAGTTCGGTGTCCGGCCAGCGCGCCCGGAAGGCGCGCGTCAATGCCGCGACCTGGCCCGGATAGGCCATGCCCGTGGTGTCGCACAGGGTGACGCCGTGGGCGCCGAACTCGGCGACGTAGCGCTCGCACCAGTCCATCACCGTGGCTTCGGGCACGTCGCCTTCCATCGGGCAGCCGAAGGCGCACGACAGCGACACGTTCACCGCCACGCCCGCCTGCCGCGCCAGCGCGTTGACCTGCGCCAGGCCGGCGAACGACTGGGCGCGCGTCATGCGCAGGTTCGACAGGTTGTGGGATTCGCTGGCCGACATCACCAGGTTCATCTCGTCGGTGCGCGCGTCGATGGCGCGCTCGGCGCCGCGTACGTTGGGCACCAGCGCGCTGTAGACCACGCCGGGCCGGCGCTCGATCTCGCGCATCACGATCTCGCCGTCGCGCAGCGCCGGGATGGCCTTGGGCGAGGTGAACGAGGTGACCTCGATCTTGGCCAGCCCGGTGCGCGAGAGCGCGTCGACCAGGGCGATCTTGTCGGCGGTCGGCACGAACACCGCCTCCACCTGCAGGCCGTCGCGGGTGCCGACTTCCTGCATGCGGATGCGCCGGCCGCCGCCGCTCCAGGGCGTGGTGTTCGTCATGCGACCACCTTCCTGTCGCGCAGCGCGGCGACGTCCTGCGTCGAGAAGCCGATCTCCGCCAGCACCGCATCGGTGTCGTCGCCCAGGTGCGGCGCCGACGAGCGGACGGTGCCGGGCGTGCCCAGCAGCCTGGGCACCACGCCGGGCACCTCGATCACGTGGCCGTCGCGCGTGGTCTGCGACAGGATCATGTCGCGCGCCCGGTAGTGCGGGTCTTCGGCGATGTCCCGGGCGGTGTAGACCTTGCCGGCCGGCACCTTCGCCTCGTTCAGGACGGCGAGCACGTCGACGATGGCCCGTGTCCGCGTCCAGGCCTCGATGGCCTCGTCGAGCTCCGCGACGCGCGCCACCCGCCCGGCGTTGCCGGCGAGGCTCGCGTCCCGGCGCAGATCGTCCCGCCCGATGGCCGTCATCAGGCGCGCGAAGATGCTGTCGCCGTTGCCCGCGATCAGCACGTAGCCGTCGCTGCAGCGGTAGGCGTTGGACGGCGCGATGCCGGGCAGGGCGCTGCCGGCGGCCTCGCGCACGGCGCCGAACGCGCTGTATTCGGGCACCAGGCTCTCCATGACGTTGAACACCGCCTCGTGCAGCGCCACGTCGATCACCTGGCCCTGGCCGCCGTTGACCTTGCGGTGGTAGAGCGCGGTGAGGATGCCGATGGTGCCGTGCAGGGCGGCCAGCGTGTCGCCGATCGAGATGCCGCAGCGCACCGGCACGCGGTCCGGCTCGCCGGTCAGGTGGCGCAGTCCGCCCATCGCCTCGCCGATGGCGCCGAAGCCCGGCAGGTCGCGGTACGGACCGGTCTGGCCGTAGCCCGAGATGCGCAGCATCACCAGGCCGGGATTGAGCTCGCGCAGCACGTCGTAGCCCAGGCCCCAGCCCTCCAGCGTGCCCGGGCGGAAGTTCTCGATCAGCACGTCGGCCTCGGCGATCAGCCTGCGGGCGATGTCCTGTCCTTCGGGGCTGCGCAGGTCGAGCGCGATCGAGCGCTTGTTGCGCGACTGCACCTGCCACCACACGGAGGTGCCGTCCTGGATCAGGCGCCAGTTGCGCAGCGGATCGCCCGAGCCGGGGGCTTCGATCTTGACGACGTCGGCGCCGAATTCGCCCAGCGTCTTGCCCGCGAAGGGGCCGGCGATCAGCTGGCCCATCTCGATCACGCGCACGCCGTCGAGGGCGCCGCGTGCCGGGGTCGTTGCGTTGGTGTTGTCCATGGCGGATTATGGAAATCCGGCCGCGCGGACGAAAGATCACAGTCGCGAGCCCAGCTTTCTCCATTCGCGAAAGCGGACGCGGGAATACCCGGTGGCGTTCCCGCCGATCAGGTGCGGGGCGCCTCGCAGAGATGGTCGATCAGCAGCCGCACGTGGCGCGGTACCGCGCTGGCGTCGCGCAGGCCGATCAGCAGCCGCCGCGACGCCCACGCATCGTCGAGGGCGATCTGCCGCAGGTTCATCGAACGCAGGTGCGGCTGGACCGCGGCTCTCGGCAGGACCGCCACGCCCAGACCCGCGGCGACCATCTGGCACATCGCGTCGAAACTGCGCACCTGCAGGCGCAGCTTCAGGCTGCGCCCGAGCAACTGGGTCTCGGCCTGCAGGCGGGTGGCGAGGGACGTGCCTTTCGCAAGACTGACGAAGTCGTAGTCGACGGCCTCCTCGAAGCGGATCGTGCGCCGCCGCGCGAGCGGATGGCCCTTGGGCACGACGAGCACCAGGCGATCCTCCCGGTAGTTCATCAGGTGCAGTCCGAAGGCCGGCGTGCGGTCCGCGAAGATGCCGAAATCGGCGCGGCTGTCGAGCACCGCCATCACCACCTCGCCGCTGTCCTTTTCCTCGAGCTCGATCCGGATGCCGGGGTTCGCGCGCACG
>JAKONL010000154.1 GCA_022701965.1 Burkholderiaceae bacterium
GCGCTGGTCGTCGTCGACACAGTCCACAGGCAGCGTCTGCGCCGCCATGCGCGCGAGCAATTCGATGGACATCGATGGGGTCCTCGATCGCCAGCGAGGCTCAGGCGTGCACACGCCCGCGCCGGGCCGCTTCCACGGCCGGATCGATCGAGCGGAGGGTGCTGGACGTGTTCATGGGGTCTCCTTCATGGATTCGGCCACGACGCGCAACCGCTTCTGCGCACGGCAATCGGGGTGCCGGTCTCGCGGCCGCAAACCCGTGCGTGACCGGGGCGAGAGAAAACGGACCGGCAAGATCTGCGGCAAAAAATGCCGTCCATGACCACAGGACCCGACGCCACCCCTCTGGATCAGGTGGCATGGTCGTTGCGGAAGTCGAAGCGTCGCATCGGGCGACATCCTTTCGCTTCGTCATGACCGTCCTGAAAATCGATAGCCGGCTGGTTCAGACTCCAGCCTTCTCCCCCCGCCTGCAGCACGCCGTGCGCCTGCTCCAGATGTCCACGATGGACTATGAGCAAGAGCTCGAGAAGGCCGCCCTGCTCAACCCGTTTCTCGAACTGCCCGATGCGCCCCGCGATCCGGCGGACGAGGACAGCCTGGCGCGCCAGTCCGAGGCGCAATTCGAATGGGCGGCCGACCTCGACCGCATGGCAGGCGGCACGCGCAGCGGCATCGAGCGCTCGGCCTCCGACGAGGACACGGACATGCTGCAGCGCATTCCGGCACCCGCCAGCCTGCGCCACCATCTCCGCCAGCAGATCGGCGTGCTCCGGCTCGACGCTCGCGAGCGCGGCTTCGCGATGGCGCTCGTCGAGTCGCTGGACGACGACGGCTACCTGCGGGTGACGCTGGACGAGGTCGCCAAGATGCTCGGCGAGCCCGGCACGGCCGTGCAGGCCGGATTGCGCATCGCGCTGCGTCGCGTGCAGGCGCTGGACCCGCCCGGCGTCGCGGCACGCGATGTCGCGGAATGCCTGTCGCTGCAGATGGCGAGGCTCCCGGCGACGCCAATGCGCGATCTCGCGCTGGCCATCGTCGCCCGGCACCTCGACCTGCTCGCCGGTCGCAGGTATGCGCGCCTGGCCGCGGCGCTGGGCGTCGGCAGCGCCGAAGCGATGCGCGCGGTCGAATGCATCCAGGGGCTCGATGCGCGGCCGGGCGCGCGTTTCGCCGACGATGCCGCCCGGCCGGTCGTGCCCGACGTGATCGTGAGGAAGGTGAACGGCGCCTGGAAGACGGCGCTCGTCGGTGCCGCCCTGCCGCGCCTGCGGCTGAACCAGGGCTACGCGTCGCTCTTCGAGCAGAACCGCGTCCGCGGCGACGGCGAACTCAAGGCCTGTCTCGAGGAGGCGCGCTGGACCGTGCAGAACGCGAACCAGCGCGTATCGACCATCCTGGACATCGCGACCGCCATCGTCGCGAGGCAGCAGCTCTTCCTGGCCCATGGCCACCTGGCCATGAAACCGCTGGGATTGCGCGAAATCGCCGACGCGGTCGGCGTGCATCCCTCGACGGTATCGCGCGCGGTGCACCAGAAATTCATGTCCACGCCGCACGGCGTGTTCGAGCTGCACCGATTCTTCTCGCGCGGCATGGCGCACGCGGGTGGCGGCGCGAGCGCACCGGTCGCGCTGCAGACGCTGATCCGCGAGCTCATCGCCGCCGAACCGGCGCACGACCGCTGGAGCGACGCCGCGCTCACGCACGAACTCGGCCAGCAGGGGTTCCGCATCGCCCGCCGGACCGTCACCAAATACCGCCAGGGGCTCGACATTCCGGCCGTCGAGCGACGGCGTAGCGCCTTCCGGGCACCCGGCCCGCGGGCGGGAGTCAGTCCAGCAGGCGGTGCTTGAGCGCGTAGTAGGTCAGCTCGCTGTTGCTCGCCACGCCGAGCTTCTCCAGCAAACGCGTCCGGTAGGTGCTCACCGACTTCATCGACAGTGCGAGGTTGTCGGCGATCTGCGCGGAATGGACGCCGCGCGCGAGCTTCAGCAGGACCTGCAGTTCGCGGTAGGTGAGGACGTCGTGGAGCTGGGTGCGACTGCTCTGCTCCGATGGGAGCATCATTTCGGCCTGGCTCGGCAGAATCCAGCGGCGGCCCGCTCCCACCGCGCGCACGGCGTTCGCGAGCACGTCGAGCTCGCTGTTCTTCGGCACGAACGCGCGCGCGCCCATCCGGAAAAGCTTGAGCGCGTACTGCTCGGACGGGTAGCCGGTGAATATCAGAACGCCGACCTTCGGCGCCTGCCGACGAAGCATCGCCATCGCGTCGAGGCCGCTGCGCCCGGGCAGGTCGAGGTCGAGGATCAGCACCTTCAGGCCTCCGGTGCGCACGACATCCAGCGCTTCCACGGCATTCGTCGCCTCGCCGACCACGCGCAGGTCGTCATGCGACTCCAGGTACTGGCGCAGCGCCAGCCGAACGACCGGATGGTCGTCGACGATGCCGACGTCGATCACCGCGCGCACCGGGTCAGGACGGCGGTGCCGATGCAAATTGGATGAGGGCTCATGGGGTTCCTTGGTCTGTCCACACCAAGGAACGGGCAACCGGCGTGCCGCGCGTGAACCGGGCCCTGCAGGAGGGGTGGTGCCGCTTGTCGGAATCGAACTGACGACCTACCGCTTACAAGGCGGTTGCTCTACCAACTGAGCTAAAGCGGCACGGGGGTGGATTCTAGCGGGCGGGTCGACGCCGCACCGGTCGCAGGACAGCGCCCGCGCCTTCGAACCGCATCACTTCACGCGCTTGAGCGATGGCTTGGTGCCACCGCTCGACGGCGGAGGACGCGGCGGATCATCCGGACCCGAGGCATTGTCTGCACCGGTTCCCTCGTCGGCATCCGGACCCGTCTCGGTGCTCACGAGATGGAACACCTTGCTGCCTTCGGAATCGCCATGGCGCGAAGCATCGCGTGGCGGCGAGGACGACCGCTGCTGCGGCTCGGCCGCCAGCGCGGCGGCGGCAGCAGGAAAAGCGGCAGCGGCGTCGGCATTGCGGCCGTCGCCCGTCTCCTCCGCCTCGCCGGCATCGCCTTCGGACTCCGAGGGAGGCGGAAAGGCCATGCCTTCGCCGTTCTCGCTCGCATAGATGGCGACCACGCGGCCGATCGGCACGATGATCTCGCGCGCGATACCGCCGAAGCGGGCCTTGAAGGCGATGAAATCGTTGTCGAGCTTGAGCGAACTGGTCGCCCCGAAGCTGATGTCCAGCACGATCTCCCCGTTCTTCACGAATTCGCGCGGAACCTGGACCGTGGAGTCCACCTGCACGGCGACATAGGGCGTGAAGCCGTTGTCGGTACACCATTCGTACAGCGCCCGGATGAGGTACGGCCGCGTGGAAGTGGGTTGGGACGTGTCGGTCATGAGTACGGGAAGTGGAAGGAAGAAGACCGGATTATTTGCGCATCACCTTTTCGGAAGGCGTCAGCGCTTCGATGTAGGCCGGACGGGAAAAGATGCGTTCGGCATACTTCAGCAGCGGGGCTGCATTCTTGCTGAGATCGATGCCGTAGTAGTCCAGGCGCCAGAGCAGAGGCGCAATCGCCACGTCAAGCATCGAAAAGTTGTCGCCCAACATGTATTTGTTCTTCAGGAACACCGGCGCGAGCTGCGTCAGACGGTCGCGGATGTGGGCACGGGCCTTCTCCAGCGCCTTGTCGTTGCCCTTGACCGTGCGGTTCTCGAGCGCGGCCACGTGCACGAACAGCTCCTTCTCGAAATTCAGCAGGAACAGGCGCACGCGCGCGCGGTCGACCGGGTCGCCGGGCATCAGCTGGGGATGCGGGAAGCGTTCGTCGATGTACTCGTTGATGATGTTCGACTCGTACAGGATCAGGTCGCGCTCGACCAGGATCGGTACCTGGCCGTACGGATTCATCACGCTGATGTCTTCGGGCTTGTTGTAGAGATCGACGTCGCGGATCTCGAAGTCCATGCCCTTCTCGAACAGGACGAAGCGGCAGCGGTGGGAAAAGGGGCAGGTCGTACCTGAATACAGAACCATCATGGCGGGAGACTCCTAAAAATCAAAAAGAGTGGGATGCGGACAGGCATTCCCACTCTGCGGGACCGGTCGCCTTGCACGACCGGTCGAAAGGCGGCTACTTGACGTTCTTCCAGTAGGAAGCGCTGAGGCGCCAGACGAAGAGCAAGGCCATGGCGAGGAACAGAAGGACCCAGACGCCGACGCGGACACGCGTGTTCTGCGCCGGCTCGGCCATCCACTGCAGGTAGTTCACCAGATCGCCGATCGACTGGTCGAACTGGAGCGGCGTCATCTTGCCGGGCGTGACCTGCTCCCAGCCCCGGAAGACCTCGACCTCGTGGCCGTGCTGCTCCATCTTGGCGTACACCGGCCGGCGCTCGCCCTGGAGTTCCCACAGCACGTTCGGCATGCCGACGCTCGGGAAGGCCTGGTTGTTCCAGCCCGTTGCCTTGGTGTCGTCGCGGTAGTAGGTGCGAAGGTACGTGTAGAGATAGTCAGCACCGGTGCCGCCATGACCCGAACGCGAGCGCGCGACCAGCGTCAGGTCGGGCGGATTGGCGCCGAACCATTCCTTGGCCTGCTTCGGATCGATGTTGGCCTTCATCGTGTCGCCGACCTTGTCGGTGGTGAACAGGAGGTTTTCCTTGACCTGCTGTTCGGTGATGCCGATGTCCTGCAGCCGGTTGTAGCGCATGAAGGCCGCCGAATGGCAGCTCAGGCAATAGTTGACGAACAGCTTGGCACCGTTCTGGAGCGACACCACGTCGTTCGTCCTGTTCGGCGCCTTGTCCCAGGCGATACCGCCTTCGGCGGCATTCGCCACGGAAACGGTGCCGACGACGATGCCGAGGGCGGCGACCAGCGTGAGGAGGAGTTTCTTCATTCTTGTGTGCTCCCGGCTCAATGCGCGGCGAAGGTCACGCGGTCGGGCACCGTCTTGAATTCGCCCAGCCGGCTCCACCAGGGCATCAGCAGGAAGAAGCCGAAATAGAACAGGCTGCCGATCTGCGAGATGCGCTCGCCGAGCGGCGACGGCGGCTGGACACCGAGGTAGCCCAGCACGATGAAATTGATCACGAACACGCCGTAGAGGTACTTGTTCCAGGTCGGGCGGTAGCGGATCGACCGCACCGGGCTGTGGTCGAGCCATGGCAGGAAGAACAGGATGATCACCGCGCCGCCCATCACGACCACGCCCCAGAACTTCGCGTCGATCGCCAGCATCAGAGCGACGACCGCCACGGCACCGACGACGATCGCGCCCTTGAAGATGACCGCGAGACGCGATTTCCAGACGCCGTACACGGCGGCGAGCACGACGCAGGCGATGAGCGCATACATCATCTCACTCGTGATCGCGCGCAGCATCGAATAGAACGGCGTGAAATACCAGACCGGCGCGATGTGGTTGGGCGTCTTGAGCGAATCGGCCGGGATGAAGTTGTTGTACTCGAGGAAATAGCCGCCCATTTCCGGCGCGAAGAAGATCACGGCCGAGAAGATCGTGAGGAAGGCCACCACGCCCAGGATGTCGTGCACCGTGTAGTACGGGTGCGAAGGAATGCCGTCCAGCGGATGACCGTCGGGACCGCGCTTGGCCTTGATCTCGATGCCGTCCGGATTGTTGGAGCCGACCTCGTGCAGCGCGATCAGGTGTGCGACGACCAGGCCCAGCAGCACGAGCGGCACGGCGATCACGTGGAAGCTGAAGAAACGGTTGAGCGTGGCGTCGCTCACCACGTAGTCGCCGCGGATCAGCAAGGCCAGGTCGGGGCCGACGAAGGGGATCGCGGCGAACAGGTTCACGATGACCTGCGCACCCCAGTAGCTCATCTGGCCCCAGGGCAGCAGGTAGCCCATGAAGGCTTCGGCCATCAGGCACAGGAAGATCGCGCAGCCGAAGACCCAGATCAGCTCGCGCGGCTTGCGGTAGCTGCCGTAGATCAGGCCGCGAAACATGAGCAGATAGACGACCACGAAGAACGCCGAGGCGCCGGTCGAGTGCATGTAGCGGATCAGCCAGCCCCAGGGCACGTCGCGCATGATGTACTCGACCGAGGCGAAGGCCTGGGCCGCATCCGGCTTGTAATGCATCACCAGGAAGATGCCGGTCACGATCTGGATCACCAGGACCAGCATCGCGAGCGAGCCGAAGATGTACCAGAAGTTGAAGTTCTTCGGAGCGTAGTAGTTGCCCCACTGCTCCTTCCAGAGCTTGGTCAGGGGGAACCGGTTGTCGACCCAGTTCAGCAGCCGCTCGCCGCCGGGGGCGTTGGGGGAGATCTCGTGATAGTCAGCCATGTCGCGGGTCTCCTCAGGCCTTCTTGTCGTCGCCGATGAGCAGGCGGGTGTCGCTCATGTACATGTGCGGCGGCACCGGCAGGTTGTCGGGCGCGGGCTTGTTCTTGAAGACGCGGCCGGCCA
>JAKONL010000155.1 GCA_022701965.1 Burkholderiaceae bacterium
CAACATGCCGCGGCTGGTGGGCCATTGCGTCAACCTGCTGCCGCTGCGCGTCGCCGTCGACGGCGCTTTGTCTTTCGATGCCCTGATGCGCCAGTCGGGCAGCCAGCTGCTCGACGCCTTCGAGCACCAGAACCTCACCTACGGCACGCTGCTGCGCAAGCTGCCGATGACGCGCGACCCGAGCCGCCTGCCGCTGGTCAGCGTGCTGTTCAACGTCGACCGCGACGCCGCGCCCAACGCCGGCACCTTTCCCGACATCGCGGCCGAGCAGGGCAGCGTCGCGCGCGCGTTCGAGAACTTCGAGCTGTTCGTCAACATCGTGCCGGTCGCCTCCGGCATGAAGGTCGAGCTGCAGTACAACACCGACCTCTTCGACGCCGCGACCGTCGCGCGCTGGCTGCAGGTCTACGAAAGCCTGCTGCGCAGCGCGGTCCAGGACCCGTCGCGCAGCGTCGGCCGGCTCGACCTGCTGTCGGCGGCCGACGCCCGCGCGCTGGCCGCGCTGCAGCCGGCGCCCCGGCCGCTCGCCGGCCTGCCGCTGATGCACGCGGCGTTCTGCGACACCGCCGCCGCGGCGCCGGAGCGCATCGCGCTGCGCCACGGCGAGACGGCGCTGAGCTACGGCGAGCTCGACACGCGGTCCAGCCGCCTGGCACGCGCCCTGCGCGAGCGCGGCGTGGGGCGCGGCTCGCTGGTGGGCCTGTGCCTGCCGCGCGACGCCGACATGGTGACCGCGCTGCTGGCCGTGCTCAAGGCCGGCGCCACCTACGTGCCGCTCGACCCCGAGTTCCCGCAGGCGCGCCTGGACTACTACGCCGAGGACGCCGGTCTCGCGCTCTTGCTGACCGTGTCGTCGGTCGGTACCGCGCCGACGCACTGGCGCGCCGACGCGGCCGACCGCACGCTGGTCATCGACACCGACCGCGACTGGCTGCGGCAGTCCGGCGATGCGCTGGTCCCGGGCGAGCTGGATGCCGGTGCCCTCGACGCCGCCTACGTGATCTACACCTCCGGCTCGACCGGCCAGCCCAAGGGCGTGGCGGTGCCGCACGGCGCGGTGGCCAACTTCCTGCAGAGCATGCGGCGCGAACCGGGCCTCGCGGCCGACGACGTGCTGGTGGCCGTGACCACGCTGTCCTTCGACATCGCGGTGCTCGAACTGATGCTGCCGCTGGCCGTCGGCGCCGAGGTCGTGATCGCCTCGCGCGACGTGGCGATGAACGGTGCCGACCTCGGCGCGCTGCTGCACGCGAGCGGCGCCACCGCCATGCAGGCGACACCGGGCATGTGGCGCCTGCTGCTGGACGCCGGCTGGCACCGGCGCGGCCCGTTCAAGGCGCTGGTCGGCGGCGAGAGTCTGCCGAGCGACCTGGCGCAGCAGCTGCTGCGCGCGGCCGGCGAGGTCTGGAACCTGTACGGCCCGACCGAGACCACGATCTGGTCGACCGTCTGGCGCGTCGACCTGGCGCAGATCGGCCGTGGCGGCATCTCCATCGGCCGGCCGATCGACAACACCACGGTCTGGGTGCTCGACGACGACCTGCGGCGGCTGCCGGTCGGCGTGCCGGGCGAACTGTGCATCGGCGGCGACGGCCTGGCCATCGGCTATCTCGGGCGGCCCGAGCTCACCGCCGACCGCTTCGTGACCGTCGACATCGACGGCACGCCGTCGCGCATCTACCGCACCGGCGACCGCGGCCGCTGGCGCAACGACGGCCAGCTCGCGCACCTGGGGCGCAACGACCACCAGGTCAAGGTGCGCGGCTACCGCATCGAGCTCGGCGAGATCGAGACGCGCTGCAACGAAGCGCCCGGCGTCGCCCGCAGCGTGGTCGTCGTGCGCGAGGACCAGCCCGGCGACGTGCGGCTGGTGGCCTACCTGGTGCCGGCTGCCGGCGCGGCGCTCGACCGCGACGCGCTCGCGCAGGTGATGCAGTCGCTGCGCACCCGGCTGCCGCAGTACATGCTGCCGCAGCACCTGGTGGCGCTGGCCGCGATCCCGCTGCTGCCCAACGGCAAGGTCGACCGCCGCGCGCTGCCGCCGCCCGCGAGCCTGCTCGCCGCCGCCGACGACGGCGCCCCGCGCACGGGGCCGCGCGACGAGCGCGAGCGCATCGTGCTGGAGACGATGGAGAAGGTGCTGCACCTGCCGGGCCTGGGCATCCACGACGACTTCTTCGCGCTGGGCGGGCACTCGCTGCTCGCCGCGCGCCTGGCCGCGATGCTGGGTTCGGCCTTCGACATCGCCGTGCCGATGCGGATGCTGTTCGAGTCGCCGACCGCCGAGCGCCTGGCGCAGGCCATCGAAGGCCTCTCGAAGATCGACGCGCCGCGCCGCAAACCCGTGGTGCACGTGCCGCGCCGCCGCGCCGCGCCGCTCACGCCGATGCAGGCGCGCATCCGCTTCCTCGAGGAGCTGCATCCGGGACGTCCGGTCTACAACCAGCCCTCGACGCACCGCTTCGGCGGACCGCTGGACGTGGCGCTGTTCGAGTCGGCCTTCCGCACCATCGTCTCGCGGCAATCGGCGCTGCGCACGACCATGGGCACCGACCCGGAGACCGGCGCGCCGTGCCAGGTCGTGAAGCCGACGCTGGACTTCGACTTCCCGGTGATCGACCTGTCGACGCTGCCGCCGGTCGAGCGCGAGGCGCGCCTGGCCACGCTGCTGCGCGAGACCGTCGACCTGCCGCTGGACATCCATGCCGGGCCGCTGTTCCGTGTCGCGCTCTATCGCATGGCCGCCGACGACCACGCCTTCGTGTTCGTGCCGCACCACCTGATCTGGGACGGCTGGTCGTTCGACCTCTACCAGTCCGAGCTGTCCACGCTCTATGGCGCGGCGGTCGACGGCATCGTGCCGCTGCTGCCCGTGCTGCCGGTGACGATGGCCGACTACGCGCAGTGGTACGCCGACTGGCTCGAATCGCCCGAGGCACAGGCGCAGCTGCGCTTCTGGAAGTCGCGCTTCGCCGCCGCGCCGGCCGCGCGCGCCGCGCGCACCGACATGCCGCGCAAGGCCGGCATGACCGGCCAGGGCGGCACGCACTGGATCCGCGTCGACAAGGCGCTCACCGAACGGCTGCGCGAGATCGCGCGCCAGCACGACGTCACGCTCAACATGCTGGCGCTGGGCGTCTACGTGCTGATGATGGCCAGCGTGATCGACACCGACGCGCTGGTCGTCGCGACACCGGTGCGCGGCCGCGAGCAGCCCGAGGTCGAGACCGTGATGGGCTTCTTCAACAACGTGCTGCCGATGGCCTTCCGCGTCGACCGCTCGACCGGACTCGGCGCCTTCATGCGCTACGTCAAGCAGGAGCTGCTGGCGGTCATGAACAACCAGCAGATCCCGTTCGAGCGCCTGGTGGCCGAACCGGAGTTCGCCGAGCGCGCGCAGGGCGTGGGCCTGTACCAGGCGCTGTTCTCGTTCCAGGACGCGCGCGAGCGCCCGCTCGACTTCGGCGGTCTCTCGCACAGGCAGATCCACATCCTGCAGAGCGGCGCGACCGACGACCTGGGCATGTGGCTGATGGAGAAGCCGCAGGGCCTGGAAGGGGCGGTCATGTACAACGCCGACATCTACCTGCCCGAGACCGGCGAAGCCTTCAAGGACCGCTACGTCGAGCTGCTGCACAAGGTGGCGGCCCAGCCCGGGGCGCTCGTCGCGACGCTGGTCGCGCCCGACGGTTCGCCGAGCGCCGCGCGGCTCGCACGGCTGGCCGCGACCGCGGCCGAGCCGGTCGCGCCGCCGTATGCCCCGGCGGGCAAAGCGGACGGCGTGGACGGCACGGATGCGGGCCGTCCGGCCGCCGCCGCGCCGATGGCGCTGCTGCCGCCCGAGCAGGCGCGCCTCGCGCAGCTCTGGGCGTCCACGCTGGACATCGACGTCAACGACATCCGCGCCAGCGACAATTTCTTCGACCTCGGCGGCGACTCGCTGCAGGCGATGCGCGCGGTCGAGCAGTCGGAGCAGACGCTCGGATTCCGCATCGAGCCGCGTCGCTACGTGTTCGAGAGCCTGGGCCAGTTGGCGACGGCGCCGCTCTCGACCGAGGGCGGCAGCGGCGGCGATGCGAGACCGACGACCGGCCGCGGCGCCCTGGAGCCCGAGCGGCCCGCCAAGCGCGGCGGCCTGCTCGGACGCATGTTCTCCGGCCTCGGCCGCAAGAACTGAGAGCAGCGCGAATGAACGTCTCCGCCCTGCGCCTCGCCGCGTCCGCACCGATGCCGACGCCGACGCCGACGCCGACGCCGACGCCGACGCCGACGCCGTTCACGCTATGGCGCGTCGACCTCGACCAGCCGGTGGCGGCGGCATCGCATGCGAGCCTGTCGGCCGGGGAACTGGCGCGCGCCGCGCGCTTCGTGTTCGCGCGCGACCGCCAGCGCTACATCGCCGCGCATGCGGCGCTGCGCCAGGTGCTCGCGCAGCACCTGGCGGACGCGGGGTATGCGGCACCGGTCGGCGAGCCGCTCGCGTTCGTGGCCGGGCGTTTCGGCAAGCCGGCGCTGGCCGTGGCGGCCGGCCTTCATTTCAATCTCAGCCACAGCCACGGCACGGGCCTGGTCGCGGTGTCGCAGGACAGCGAACTGGGCGTCGACGTCGAGCAGCTTCGTCCGATGACCGATGCCGTGGCGATGGCGGCCGCGTACTTCACCCCGGCCGAGCAGTCGGCGCTGGTCGCCTGCGAGCCCGGCGCGGCGCGCGACCGTGCGTTCCTCACCTGCTGGACCCGCAAGGAAGCCTGCCTGAAGGCGCTCGGCATCGGCCTCTACCTGGCGACGCGCGGCTTCGAGGTCGGCGTGCTGCCGTCGGCGCAGGTCGTGGAGATCGCCACGCCCGAAGGCATCGAGCACCTGCATCTGCATTCGTTCGCCGACGGCGACCTGCTCGGCGCGCTCGCGCTGCGCTGCGCATCTTCGCGTTCACACCACGCCGGCGCACCGACGCCGGCAGAGGTACAGGCATGACACCACTGATGTTCGGTCCGCCCGCACGCCGGCTGTTCGGCATCCACCACCCGTCGGAAAGCGCCACGACCGACAGGGGCGCGGTGCTGATCTGCCCGCCGTTCGGCCAGGAAGCGCTGCGCTCGCACCGTTTCTTCCGCGTGCTGGCCGACCGCCTCGCGCGAGCCGGCTTCTCGGTGCTGCGCTTCGACTACTACGGCACCGGCGATTCACCGGGCGACGACGCCGACGGCGATTTCGAGGGCTGGCGCCGCGACGTCCTGGCCGCGCACGACGAACTGCGCCGGCTCTCCGGTTCGCCCTCGCGCAGCATCGGCTGGCTGGGCGTGAGGCTCGGCGGGACGCTGGCGATCCAGGCCGCGCAGTCGAGCCGCCTCGCGCTGGAGCGCATCGTGCTGTGGGAGCCGGTGGTCGACGGCAGGCGCTATGCGCAGCATCTGCGCGAGTGGCATGTGGAATCGCTCGAGCTGTCCTACTGCATCCCGGAGTCGTCGCTGCGGCGTCGTCTGGCCGACGACCCGCACGCCTTCACCGACGAGGCTTCGGGCTTCGCGGTCTCGCCGTTGCTGCGTCAGCAATTTTCGTCACTTCAGCCCCAGAGCTTGCGCATTCCGACGGATTGCCGCACCCTCGTTCTGGGACAACGACATGACGAGCCGCTCAGGCAGTGGGTCCAGATGCAGGTCAGCGAGCCGCCCCCGCAATTCTTCGAATTCGAGCATCCCCTGATCTGGAATTCGGACCCGAGCAGCAACAACGCCATGGTGCCCGCAGAGGCATTGAAGCGACTTCTGGCAGCGATGTATGAGTGATCCTTCCTTCCGGCAAGAGCCGGTCCTTTTCGGTCCCGACCAGACACTGGTCGGCGTGATCACGTCGCCGGCGATCGGCGTCGAGGCGACCGGGCCGGTGGCCTGCCTGATGCTCAACATGGGCGCGAACCATCGCGGCGGACCGCACCGGATCAACGTCAAGCTCGCGCACCGGCTCGCTTCGCTGGGCATGACCAGCCTGCGCATGGACCTGGCCGGTCTCGGCGACAGCGGCCCGGCGGGCAGCGGCGAGCGCTACCTCGTGCAGGGCATCCACGACCTGCAGGCCGGCATGGACCTGCTGGAGGCGAAGTTCGGCATCTGCCGGTTCGTCGTCGTCGGGCTCTGTTCCGGTACGGCGCATGCGATGGGACTGGCCGTGGCCGATCCGCGCGTGGCCGGCATCCTGATGTTCGACGGCTACAGCTTCGCAGGGCGGCGCTGGCACTGGGAGCGCGCCCTGCTGCGCGCCATGGCGGCGCCGACCAACCCGGCCGTGATCGGCAAGACCGTGCGCTGGTTCCGCCGCAAGGTGCTGAACATCGCCACGCCGGTGCCGGTCGACATCTTCCGCGTCGACGAGGAGACGCCCGAGCAGATCCTGGCGCTGTTCCGCAATTCGATGAACACGCTGACGCAGCGCGGCGTGGCCGTCTACCTGCTCTATTCGGGCACGCAGCATGTGCGCGACCGCGCCCGCGACCATCTGGGCGCGCTGGTGCGCGAGCCGTTCGCCGCCAAGGTGAAGTACGAATTCGCGCGCGACATCGACCACACCTTCATCTCGCTGGCCGCGCAGCAGGCCTTCATGGTGCGCGCGTCGGCCTGGGCGCTCGACATCGCGTCGCACGTGCGGGTGCCGTTCGCCGTCGGCGAGCCGGCGCCGCTGGCGGCGGTGGGCATGCGCCGCTCGTCGATGGGACCGCGTTCGGTGTCGGGCGGGCTGTTCTAGCAGGGCAGGACAGCGTCGCCGGCACGGCGGCCGGCCGTTAAAATCGCCGGCTCCCCAGCCTCTGGATAAAAACCATGAACCGCTGCAACGACGTCGTGAGACGCTTCGCGCTGCCCGCCCCGCTTCGGCCCACCGCACCCGCCTGCCGCCTCGTCTGCGCGCTCGCCTTCGCCGGCCTGCTCGGATCGACCCTTCCGGTGCAGGCACAGATCCAGGCGCAGACCGAGGCCGCCGCGCTCGCCCGCACCGCCACCCAGAACGAAGCCGCGGCCGGCGGACGCACTTTCCCGGTCGGCACCGTGCGGGGCCGGCTGATGGTCATCGACGGGCCCGACGTGCAGCTCGACGACAAGCCCGACCGCATGGCGCCCGGCGTGCGCATCCGCAGCGCCCAGAACATGCAGGTGACGCCCGCGTCGCTCGCAGGGCAGCTCCTGATCGTCAACTACACGCGCGACGTCTCCAACCTGGTGTCGCGGGTGTGGGTCCTCACCGAGGCCGAGGCGGCGACGGCGCGCATCTCGGCCGAGAAGCCGTTCCTGAACTTCTGGCCCTTCGTGCGCAGCGCAGGCACCGACGACGGCAGCTGAGCGCCGCCACCACCCGTTTTCCCGATCCGACGATTCGCGAGCCCCACGATGTCCAAAAAAGGTTTCATCAAGACC
>JAKONL010000161.1 GCA_022701965.1 Burkholderiaceae bacterium
CTGGCAGGCGCTGGTGCCGATCATCCTGATGGCGTCGGTGATCGGCGTGATCGTGGGCGTCGCGCTCAAGCTCAACCACGGGCTGCGCGAGGGCGGCTACGTCCCGTTCGGCCCGTTCCTGGCCGGCGCAGGCTTCACGGCGATGTTCTTCGGCACCGGCGCGATGCTGCGCGCCGTCGGGCTCAGCGCCTGACCCGACCCGACATGCGCATCGGCCTGACCGGCGGCATCGGCAGCGGCAAGAGCACCGTGGCGACGATGCTGGCCGCACGCGGCGCGGTACTGGTCGACACCGACGCCATCGCGCGCGCGCTCACGCTGCCGGGCGGCGCGGCCATGCCGGCGATCGCACAAGCCTTCGGCCCTTCGGTCGTCGCGGTCGACGGCAGTCTCGACCGGCCCGGGATGCGCGAGCGCGTGTTCGCCGACCGCACCGTCAGGCACCGGCTCGAGGCGATCCTGCATCCGATGATCGGGCGCGAATGCGAGCGCGCTGCCGCAGCGGCAGCGCCGGGCCGTCCGATCGTGTTCGACGTGCCGCTGCTGGTCGAATCGGGACACTGGCGCGCGCGGGTCGACCGGGTTCTGGTGGTCGATGCAAAGGAAGAGACGCAGTTGCGGCGCGTGATGGCGCGCTCCGGATGGACGCCCGAAGCCGTACGGGCCGTGATCGCGCAGCAGGCGACGCGCCGGACGCGCCGGGCGGCGGCGGACGCGGTCCTGTTCAACGACACGTCGAACCTGCAGGAACTCGAGAACGAAGTCGAAAGTGTCTGGTCACAGTGGCACCACCGCGTCGCCGCTATGATCGAAGTTAAGAAATAGACACAAAAGCGTGATTCTTTACGAGTACCCCTTCAACGAGCGCATCAGAACCTATCTGCGGCTGGAACATCTGTTTCGGCGCCTGGGCGAGCTCGTTCCGTCCGACTCCGCCCTCTCGCATCATTACGCGCTGGTCACGATCTTCGAGATCATGGACGTCGCCGCACGCGCCGACCTCAAGGCCGACGTGCTGCGCGATCTCGACAAGCAGAAGAACGTCTTCAACGGCTACCGCGGCAATCCGGCGATCGCCGAGTCGGTGCTCAACCAGGTCGTCAGGCAGCTCGAGCGCAACTTCGCCACGTTCAACGCGCTGGCCGGAAAAGCCGGCCAGGCGCTGACCGAGAACGAGTGGCTGATGAGCATCCGCAGCCGGGCCGGCATTCCGGGCGGCACCTGCGAGTTCGATCTGCCGGCCTATCATTCCTGGCAGAACCGGCCGGCACCGTCGCGGCGCGCCGATCTCGAACGCTGGTCGGCCACACTGTCGCCGCTGGCCGAATCGATCTACCTGCTGCTCAAGCTGATGCGCGACGCCGACGTGCCCTACAAGGTCATGGCGCCGCACGGGCAGTTCAAGCAGAACCTGCCGCAGGGGCGCACCTTCCAGCTGCTTCGGCTGCGCATCGACCCACGTCTGGGCGTGATTCCCGAGATCAGCGGCAACCGGCTGATGGTTTCGGTACGGCTGATGCGCCACGAGAAGGACGACCGGCTGCATCCCAGCACGGCCGACACGCCGTTCGAGCTGACGCTCTGTGCCTGACCGAATATGACGAAGTCCGCCAAGACCACGTCCGACGGTGAGCGCATCGTGCGCTGCCCCGCCTGTGGCAACGACAGCGTCTATGCGCCGAGCAACCCGTACCGGCCGTTCTGCAGCGCGCGCTGCAAGGGCATCGACCTGGGCGCGTGGGCGAGCGAAGAGTTCCGCATGCCGGCCGACGCGCCACCGGACGACGAGCCCTTCGGCGACCCTCGCCTGCAGTAGCCGGTCTCGCTCAGGCGAGCGCGCCGGACGGGTCGAGCGGATGCAGCAGCCGCGCGACGCCGCGCTCTTCGGCCAGCCAGCGCAAGACCGGCAACGCCCCGGGCAGCACCGGCATCACGTCCAGCGGCAGCTGCTGCCACCGCATCGCCTGGCCCTCGCGCATCTCGAAGTCGCCGCTCCATTGGCCGACCTTGCACCAGTGCAGGCGGACCAGCGCATGCGGATAGTCGTGCTCCGTGACGCGCCAGACCTCGGCCTGGCCGATCGTGATGCCGAGCTCTTCCTGCAGTTCCCGCCGCAGCGCCTGTTCGACGGATTCGCCGGCCTCGATCTTGCCGCCCGGGAACTCCCAGTAGCCGGCGTAGGCCTTGCCTTCGGGACGCGTGGACAGCAGCAGCGCGTCGTCCGACGACCGCACCAGGATGCCGACCGCGACCTCGGTGTGCTGGCGTGGCGCTGTCATCGCTCGGATCCTCCTGTTTAGCTTCAGGCGCGACCGGCGTAGTCGCGTGCGAACTGGTAGGCCACGCGCCCGCTGCGCGAGCCGCGCTCCAGCGCCCAGACCAGCGCCTCGGGCCGGGCCGCCTCGATCGCCGTGGCGTCGACACCGAACGACGACAGCCACTGCGCGACGATCGTCAGGTACTCCTTCTGGCTGAACGGATAGAAGCTGACCCAGAGCCCGAAACGCTCCGACAGCGAGATCTTCTCCTCGATCACCTCGCCCGGATGCACTTCGCCGTCGTCGGTGTGGGTGTAGCTCAGGTTGTCCTTCATGTATTCGGGCAGCAGGTGGCGCCGGTTGCTGGTCGCGTAGATCAGCACGTTGGGCGTCGCCGCGGCGATGGAGCCGTCGAGGATCGACTTGAGCGCCTTGTAGCCCGGCTCCCCTTCGTCGAAGCTCAGGTCGTCGCTGAAGACGATGAACTTCTCCGGGCGTCCCGACACCACCTCGACGATGTCCGGCAGATCCGTGAGCTCGGCCTTGTCGACCTCGATCAGCCGCAACCCCTGCGGTGCATATTCCTGCAGGCAGGCGCGGATCAGCGACGACTTTCCGGTGCCGCGCGCACCGGTCAGCAGCACGTTGTTGGCCGGCTTGCCCTCGACGAACTGCCGCGTGTTGCGCTCGATCTTCTCTTTCTGGACGTCGATTTCCTTGAGCGATTCCAGCGGCATCTGCGCCACGTGGCGCACCGGCTCCAGCGTGCCGTGTCCCGAGCTGCGCCGGCGGTAGCGCCAGGCGATGGAGGCGTTCCAGTCGGCGGGGGCCTGGAGCGGCTGCGGCAGGATCGACTCGATGCGCGCGATGAGCTGCTCGGCGCGCTCGATCAGGTGCTCGAACTTCTCGTTCATCGGCTCACGATCGGTAGTCGGCGTTGATCGTCACATAGTCGTGGCTCAGGTCGCAGGTCCAGACCGTGTCGACGGCGTCGCCCCGGCCCAGGCCGATGCGCACCGTGATCTCGCTCTGCTTCATCACGCGCTGGCCGTCTTCCTCGCGGTAGGCGGGGTTGCGCCCGCCCTTGACCGCCACGTGCACGTCGTCGAGATGCAGATCGATGCCGGTCTGGTCGAGGTCGGCGATGCCCGCGTAGCCGACGGCCGCCAGGATGCGCCCGAGGTTCGGGTCGCTGGCGAAGAAGGCCGTCTTGACCAGCGGCGAGTGCGCGACCGCGTAGGCGACCTGGCGGCATTCGGTGGCGTCCCGGCCGCCTTCGACGCGGATCGTGATGAACTTGGTCGCGCCCTCGCCGTCGCGCACGATCGCCTGGGCCAGCAGGCGCGAGACCTCGTGCATCGCCGCGAGCAGCGCGCGGCCGTCGGCCGAATCGAGCGACACGATGGTCTCGTGCGCAGCCTTCTGCGTCGCGATGACGACGAAGGAATCGTTGGTGGAGGTATCGCCGTCGATGGTCACGCGGTTGAACGACGCATCGGCCAGCGCCCTGGCCAGCGGCTGAGCGAGCGCCGGGTCGATCCTCGCATCGGTGGCGATGAAGCCGAGCATGGTCGCCATGTTCGGGCGGATCATGCCGGCGCCCTTGCTGATGCCGGTGATGGTGACCGTGGCACCGCCGATCGTCGCCTGACGGCTGAAGGCCTTGGGCACGGTGTCGGTGGTCATGATGCCCTTGGCCGCGCGCGCCCAGTGGTCGGGAGCGGCGTCGGCGATGGCCGCGGGCAGGCCGGCCTCGATGCGGTCGACCGGCAACGGCTCCATGATCACGCCGGTGGAGAACGGCATGATCTCCTCGGGCGCGATGTCGAGTTCGCGGGCGAGCGCGACGCAGCTCTGGTGCGTGCGCGCCAGGCCGTCCTCGCCGGTGCCGGCGTTGGCGTTGCCGGTGTTGATCAGCATCGCGCGGATGCCGTAGTTCTTCGCGAGATGGTCGCGACAGACCTGCACCGGTGCCGCGCAGAAGCGGTTCTGCGTGAACACGCCGCCGACCGCGGCGCCCTCGTCGATCAGCACGACCGTCAGGTCCTTGCGGTGGGCCTTGCGGATGCCGGCTTCGGCGACGCCGATGCGGATGCCGGGCACCGGCAGCAGCGCGGCGGGATCGGGGGCGGACAGGTTCACTGGCATGGTCTCTTCTCCTCGATCAGGTCAGCTGGCCGTGGCACTGCTTGAATTTCTTGCCGCTGCCGCAGGGGCACGGATCGTTGCGGCCGACGCGGGCGAACGCCGCGGCGGCGTCGGCGGTGCCGGCCGCGGCGGCGGAGACGGCGCGACGCCGGTTGTCGCCCTCGGCGCGCACCTCGACCTCGCCCGTCTCGGTCGGCGCGGTGTAGGTGATGTTGGCGATCGACTCGGCCTGGTTCTCCATGTGCTCGGCGGCCTGCTCGAGCTGTTCGCCCGATTGCACGCGC
>JAKONL010000165.1 GCA_022701965.1 Burkholderiaceae bacterium
CGGGCCGAAGCACCATCCGGGGGAACACGGAGACCCCTCAATGACGCCGCCCGATCGCAAGCCTCCATCGCCGAACGCCGCTGCACCGTCGACCTGGTGGCGGCGCTGGGAAGTGCCGACGGTCGCGCTGGCGCTGGCGGTCTACGCGGCGTGGGGAGCGCTCGTCTACTGGCATGCGCATGTGCCCGGCGTGCTGCTGTTCGTGCTCGGCGGCTACCTGGTGCAGCTGCATTCGTCCCTGCAGCACGAGGCGATCCACGCACTGCGCCGCCTGCCCAAGCCGCTGCGCTGGGCGCTGGTGTGGGCGCCGCTCAACCTCTGGCTGCCGTTCCCGCTCTTCCATCGCAGCCACAGCGCGCACCACGTCAATTTCCATCTCACGCATCCCGAGAAGGACACCGAGAGCGCCTACCACTCGTCGTCGCAATGGCAGGCCTACGGCCCGCTGCGTCGGGCGATCTGCGCCGCCGACCAGACGCTCGCGTTCCGGATGGCGATCGGGCCGTGGCTGCGGCTGGCCGACTTCCTGCGCGCGGAGATCGTGCGTCCGCTCGGGGGCGACTTCTCGCATGTCGCCGCCTGGGCCGCGCATCTGGCCACGGTCGTCGCGCTGGTCTGGTACGTGACCGGGGTGGCGGGGATGGGCCTGGGCGAGTACGTCCTCTGCTTCGTCTATCCGGCGATGATGCTCGGGGCGCTGCGCTCGTTCGCCGAGCACCGCTGGGAGGATTCGCCGCACGAGCGCGTGGCGATCGTGGAGTCGAACGTGTTCTTCGGCCTGCTGTTCCTCTACAACAACCTCCACCACATCCACCACCGCTCGCCGACGATGCCGTGGTACGAGCTGCCCGGCCATTTCCGCCGCAACCGTCGCGCGGTGCTGGAGGCCAACGGCAATTTCTACTATCGCGGCTACGGCGAGGTGGCGCGCCGCTATCTGCTGCGGCCGGTGTTCCGGCCGGTCCATCCGCAGTGGTGAGGGCGTGGCGTGTCGCGTCGTACCGGGTTGCTAGACTGGCCCGGTGCCTACCCTCCGACAATTCTCCCTCGTGGCGCTGACCACGACCGACGCCGATGCCAAGGCGTCGCTGGTCCGATCGTTCGACGCGGTGTCCGCCGAGGCCGGCGGGACCGAAACGCTCGCCGAGCCTCCGGGAATCCCCGGTCGGCAGGCGAGACCCGTGCTGGTTAGACCCTCCGAACTGAAGCAGCGGTCGATGGCGACCGTGGAGGGCAGGGCGGCGCTGGTCCACGCGCTCGCGCACATCGAGCTCAACGCGATCGACCTCGCGCTCGATCTGACCTGGCGCTTCGCGGGCATGCCGGAGGTCTTCTACCGGCAGTGGTTCAACGTCGCGCAGGAAGAGGCGTTGCACTTCGAGCTGCTGCGCGACCATCTGGCCACGCTCGGTTTCGCCTACGGCGACTTTCCCGCGCACAACGCGCTGTGGGAGATGGCCGAGAAGACGAAGCAGGACATGCTGGCGCGCATCGCGCTGGTGCCGCGCACGCTGGAGGCACGTGGACTCGACGCCTCGCCGCTGCTCAAGGCCAAGCTGGTCGGCGCGGGCGACCGGCGCGCCGGGGAGATCCTCGACGTGATCCTGCGCGACGAGATCGGCCACGTGAAGGTCGGCAACGACTGGTTCAAGGCGCTGTGCGCCGAGCGCGGGCTGGAGCCGGTCGCGACCTATGCGCAGCTTGCCGAACGCTACGGAGCGCCGAGGCTGCGCGGGCCCTTCAACCTCGCGGCGCGGCGCGAGGCGGGGTTCACCCAGGACGAACTCATGGCGCTGGTCGGTTAGCCCCATCTCCCTACAATTCCGCTTTTGATCTTCGGAGACCCACGATGGCGATCTATGAACTCGACGGTCAGGCGCCCCGGCTCGGCGAAGGATGCTGGGTCGCGGACAGCGCGCAGGTCATCGGCAAGGTGGTGCTTGGCGAAAATGCCAGCGTCTGGTTCGGCGCCGTGCTGCGCGGCGACAACGAGACGCTCGCCATCGGCCGCAACAGCAACGTGCAGGACATGTCGGTGCTGCATTCGGACCACGGCAGCCCGCTGACGATCGGCGAGAACGTGACCGTCGGCCATCAGGTCATGCTGCACGGCTGCACGGTCGGCGACAACACGCTGATCGGCATCCAGTCGGTGGTCTTGAACAATGCGCGGATCGGCCGCAACTCCATCGTCGGCGCGGGCAGCATCGTGACCGAGGGCAAGGAATTTCCCGACAACTCGCTCATCATCGGCGCGCCGGCCAAGGTCGTGCGCACGCTCGACGATGCCGCCGTCGCCAAGCTGCGCCAGAGCGCCGACAACTACGTGGCCAACGGCCGGCGCTTCGCCAAGGGCCTGCGCAAGATCGCCGACTGACGCACCGAACCCATCACCCACACGACGAGGATTCCCTTGAGCGAGCTGCACAAATTCCTGTTCGACGGCATGCCGGTACGCGGCATGATCGTCCGCCTGACCGACGGCTGGCAGGAGATCCTGGCGCGCCGGGCGTCCAACACGGCGACCGGCGCCTATGCCCGGCCGGTCGCCGAACTGCTCGGCGAGATGACGGCCGCGGCCACGCTGATGCAGGCCAACATCAAGTTCAACGGCTCGCTGATCCTGCAGGTCTTCGGCGACGGTCCGGTCAAGGTGGTGGTGGCCGAGGTCAAGCCCGA
>JAKONL010000179.1 GCA_022701965.1 Burkholderiaceae bacterium
TTGAGGAAGAGGGCCTCGAGGTTCGCGGGTCGATGGAAGGTGCGCAGGCCACCGCGCTGCGCCAGCGCATCGAGCAGGCGTCGCGCGCCCTGCGTGTAGAAGAAGACCGTCTCGCCGCTGACCTCGATGCGTGCAGCCAGCGCGCGCAGTTCCGGTGCTTCGGCCAGCGCGACGGCGCCGTTGCCGTAGACCTCCACGACGTCGGGTTCCAGATGTTCCGCGATCAGGTCGCGCGGCCTTCCCTCGGCGATCTTCCGTCCATGGTCGAGCACCAGGAGCCGCGAGCACAGCCGCTCTGCCTCGTCCATGAAGTGGGTTGTCAGGAGAATCGACTTGCCCTGCTGCAGCAGCACCTGAAGGCGTTCCCACATCAGGTGGCGGGCCTGTGGATCGAGGCCGGTCGTCGGCTCGTCGAGCAGCAGCAGCTTCGGGTCGTTGACCAGTGCACGCGCGAGCGACAAACGGCGCTTCATGCCGCCCGAGAGTTCGCCCGGCTTGGCATCCGCCTTCTGCGACAGCGCGGCGAACTCCAGCAGTTTCGGAACGCGTGGCGCAATATCGGCGCGTGCGAATCCGAAGTAGCGTCCGTAGATCATCAGGTTTTCGGCACAGCTGAAGTCGGGGTCCAGCGTGTCGAACTGCGTGACGACTCCCAACTGCGCCTTGATGCGTAGCGCGTCGCGCGGCATCTCGAGATCGCCATCCGCTGCACGAAAGACGATCCGCCCCGTATCAGGAGCGGTGAGCCCCAAGCACATGCGGATCGTGGTCGTCTTGCCGGCGCCGTTCGGACCGATGACTCCCAGGCATTCGCCCGGGTCGATGTCGAAGGAAAGATCGTCGACGACGGTGGTGTCGCCGTAGCGTTTGGTCAGCCGACCGACGTGGAACAAGGAGAAATCGTTCACTGGCGCATTGTGGTCGATGCCGGTGACGAGGTTCGATCCACGCCGATCAGCGGGTTCGGATCAGGAACCGAAGGCGGCCTTCAGGCGCTGACCCGCATAGGCCTGCGCTTCCTTCGCCTTCTGGATCACTGCGGCGGCGCCGAAGAATTCGTGCGTCACGCCTTCGTATTCACGCCGTTCGACCGGCACATTGGCCTTCTTCAGCGCGTCTTCCATCTTCGAGCCGTCGCTGCGCAGCGGGTCGATGCGGGCATTGATGATCGTGACCGGCGGCAGGCCCTCGAGCTTGGCGTCGATCAACTGCAGACGCTTGTCCTTCAGGTCGGCCGGGCTGCGCGTGGTCTTGTCGACGAACCACTTGACCATCGCGCGGTTCAGCGGCTTGGCGATCGCGTTCTCGATGTACGACTCGGTGTTGAGGCTCGTCTGCGTCACGGGATAGACCGCGATCACGGCGCTCGGTGCCTGGACGCCGCCGTCGCGCGCGGCGATGGCGGTCGCGAGCGCGAGGTTGCCGCCCGCGCTCTCACCGGCCAGCGCGACACGCTTCGGATCGCCCTTGTGTTGCGCCGCGTTGGCGAGCGCCCATTTGTACGATGCCAGCGCGTCGTCCCAGGCGGCCGGGAACTTGGCCTCCGGCGCACGGCGATAGTCCACGGAAACCACGACCGCGTTGGCTTCCTTCGACAGACCGCGTGCGCCGCCGTCGTAGACCTGCTTGTCGGCGATCACCCAGCCGCCACCGTGGAAGTAGACGACCACCGGGAACGGACCCGGGCCGTCGGGGGTGTAGATGCGTGCGGGCAGCATGCCTGCCGCGCCCTGGACCGTGGTATCCATGCTGGTCACGCCCGGCACGAGATCCTCCGGTTTGGTGCTCTTGCCCTGCTGCTTGAGCACGACGTTGACGGCATCGGCGATCGTCGGCTGGGCACGGGCCGTGGCGACGTCGACCTTCTCGATCGCCTTCGGGTTCAGGCTGGCGTGGGCGTTGAGCACGTCGAGCATGTCGGCATCGGCGCGCAGCTTGCCCATGGCCTTGGAAATCGCGTTGGTCACCGGATTGGGCTTGCCGGCATTGGCATTGGCGTTGGCATCGGCTGCGGTTTGCGCCTGGACGGCGAACGCGGCGATGGACAGCGTCGCGGCAATCGTGACGATGCGGAGAGTGAATCGGGAATTGCGGGTCATCTGGAAAATCCTTGGGTTCGATGTTTTGCCAAGGACTTTTTTGCGTTGGCGCAACAACCGGGTCCGTCCGGCGCGAACCTCGCACGGCGTCAGCCGACGCCGCCGCTCAGGGACGGCGCAGAGGCTTCAGCAGGCCCGAGAGGCCGTTGTGATCGATCTCGTGCATGAGCCGCAGGAGGCGTCCGATCTCGCCCGCCGGAAAACCCTCGCGGGCGAACCAGGTCAGGTAGTTGCCCGGAAGATCGGCGATGAGCGTGCCCTTGTGCTTGCCGAAAGGCATCTGCAGCGTCACCAGGCGCTGCAGATCGTCCGGGTTCATGCGGGCACGTCGATCGGCGCCATCGGCAGGCGCACGCCGAAGGTCACGTACGGCTCGGCATAGGCGTAGGCGATGGTGCCGCCATGGGCCGCCACGATGGCGTGGGCGATGAACAGCCCCAGTCCGAGACCGTTCTTGTTGCGCGGGTTCACCACGTCGCGGCGCTTGAACGCGGCGAACAGCTGCGACTGCTGGTCCGACGGGATCGGAGGGCTGACGTTGCTCACGTCGAGCGCCACGACGTCGCCTTCGGTCCAGAGCCGCAGCACGATCGGCTCGCCGGGCGCGCCGTGATGCCGCGCATTGCCGATGAGATTGCTCAGTACCTGCGCCATGCGGTCGCCGTCGATGCGGCAGACGAGCTGGTCCGGCCCCTCCCGAGTCAGCTTCACGCCGGGATGCGCGGTGCGCATCTCGTCGAGCAGGTCGTCCAGGATCGCCGTGAGATCGGTCGGCGCGAAGTTCATCGTCAGGCCGCCGCCGGTCTGCAGGCGCGACATGTCCAGCACCTGGGAGATGAGGCGCGCCATGCGGTTGCTCGATGCCTGGATGCGCTCGCCCATCCGGTTGCCGGTGGCGCCGTCGCGCTCGGCCTGCTTGCCGAGCACGCGCGCCGCCATCGCGATCGACTGCAGCGGG